>JABBNV010000213.1:4381-5058 GCA_019352125.1 Acidobacteriota bacterium
CGCGGAGTGACTCTCCAGAAGGCGTCGTAGTCGGCTCGGTTATATCCGGCCAGGGGCTCGTCGGCGAAGTCGCTCAATGTCACCGCAGAGTGATCCGCGAGGCGATGATTCAAGGGAACGAGAAGCACGCGGGGTTCTTTGTAAAGAACCGTGGTTCGGAGGCCATCTGTTGGAAAAGGTGTGCGGGCCACAACCACGTCGGCTCGGTGATCGAGAAGTGCTTTGTGGGCGTCGTCCCAGTGCAGATGGATGGTTCGGACATCGGCGTCCGGTTGCGTCTGTTTCAGGTTTTTCACCGCCTCCGTTACGATAATGCCGCCCACGTAACCGATCGTGAGCTGTAGTGGGGCTGTGACAGCGCGGGTGTCAGCGACAGCCCGGCTGGCCTCCGCAAGAAGTGCTTCGGCGAGGGGGCGAAAAACTTTGCCCGCTTCGGTGAGCTGTGTTCCACGAGGGGACCGGTCAAAAAGTCGAACGTTGAGTTCCTGCTCGAGTCGTTGGATGTAGCGACTGAGCGTCGGCTGCGGGAGGTGGAGTTCGGCTGCTGCGCGACCGAAGTTCTGGTGTTTGGCGACGACAGTGAAAAACCGGACGAAACGTAAGTCGAGGTCCATGGAATTGCCCAATCTGTTACCTTCAGTGTAGGTGTCATTCATTTTTCGTATGACCAAGTCCAG
>JABBNV010000214.1 GCA_019352125.1 Acidobacteriota bacterium
GGCTCTGAGGCTGTGGAGCGGATGCCTGATCCACGAGGTGGCGTTGGGCAGCTACGACGTTGCCACTATTGCCGGAATCAGACTGAGTACTCCGTTGCGCACGGCGGTTGATTTGGCCCTATTTGAAAACCATCCTGCAGGAATGGATGCCCTCACCCGGCTCAGCAGGGCGGAAAGCCTGAAATGCCCGCCCGCCACCATAACTGCTGCGCTCAAGGCGCAAGGACGCATGCCGCACAAACTGGAGGCCATCAAAAGGGTGGACAGCCTGTCCAGCCGTCCGGAGCCACGGCCGTGCTGACAAGGGTGCCAACTAGCTTCGGCGGTGAGTCCCCGTGGTGCGATACACATCGAACACGCCATCGATGCGTCTTACTGCGCTGAGCACGTGGCTGAGATATTTCGGATCGCCCATTTCGAAGGCAAACCGAGAGATCGCCACGCGGTCCGTGCTGGTGTGAACGCTTGCTGCCAAGATGTTGACGTGGTTCTCAGACAGCACTCGTGTTACATCGGAGAGGAGGCTCTTGCGGTCCAATGCCTCCACCTGGATCTCAACCAGGAAGATCGAGAGTTGGGTGGGAGCCCACTCAACTTCAACAAACCTATCTGGCTCATCACGCAGCGCTAGCAGGTTACGGCAGTCCGCCCGGTGAACAGAAATACCAGAACCCCGGGTGACGAAACCTTCTATAGCGTCCGGCGGCACCGGGGTGCAGCACCGTGCCAGCTTGACCAGAACTTCATCCACGCCTTTGACGACGACGCCAGAGTCAGTGGCCTTGTTGCGTTGCTGTGGACGCACCACGGGAAGCTGGCCAACGTCGTCCTCATCGACTTCGGGACCCCCCAACGTGTCCGTCAGCTTCTCCACCACCGACTGCGCCGAGGTGTGTCCGTCACCCACTGCAGCGTAGAGGCCAGCAATGTCAACGTAGTGGAAGTCCTCAGCCACGCCCAGGAGAGCCTCATGCGTGAGCAGCCGTTGCAACGGCAGGTTTTGCTTGCGCATGGCCCGCGTGAGCAGTTCCTTGCCCTTTTCGATCGCTTCTTCGCGCCGTTCCTTGGTGAACCATTGCCTAATCTTGTTGCGAGCACGGGGGCTCTTAACAAAATTTTGCCAGTCCTGGCTTGGCCCGGCTCCCTCAGCCTTGGAGGTGAAGATCTCCACCCAATCGCCATGGTTGAGTTCACTGTTCAGCGGTACCAGTTTGCCGTTGACACGTGCGCCAATGGTTCGGTGGCCCACCTCGGTGTGCACCGCATAGGCAAAGTCCACCGGAGTGGACCCCGCCGGCAACGCCATGACTTCGCCTTTAGGTGTGAAAACGAATACCTCGCGGGCATTGATTTCGAAGCGTAGGGAATCCAGGAACTCGCCCGGATCCTTTGTTTCCTGCTGCCAATCAACCAGCGTCTTAAGCCAGTTCATGTCCCCGTCGGCATCTTTGCGGCCTTGGACGGCACCGCCCTTGGGTAAGTTCTTGTACTTCCAGTGCGCAGCCACGCCGTATTCGGCCCGCCGGTGCATCTCGTTGGTACGTATCTGAATCTCAACGGGGCGGCCACCGGGCCCAATCACGGTGGTGTGCAGGGACTGATACATATTGAACTTCGGCATCGCGATGTAATCTTTGAAGCGCCCTGGCAACGGGTTCCACCGTGCATGAATGGCGCCCAGCGCAGCGTAGCAGTCACGCACGGTGTCCACCAGCACCCGCACGCCCATCAGGTCATTGATGTCATCAAAGTCCTTGGACCGCACGATCATCTTCTGGTAAATCGAATAGTAGTGCTTGGGCCGGCCAGTGATATCGGCCTTGATCTTTGCTGACCGCAGATCACTGGTAATTTCCGCCCGCACGGCTGCCAGAGACTTTTCCCGTTCCGGGGTCCTATCCCCCACCATGCGAACAATCTCTTCATACACTTTGGGGTACAAGGCGGCAAAGGAGAGGTCTTCCAGCTCCCACTTAATGGTATTCATACCCAAACGGTGAGCCAGCGGAGCATAAATTTCCAGCGTCTCGCGTGCTTTCCGGGCAGAGGACTCCGGCGACACGAACCGCCACGTACGGGCATTGTGCAGCCTGTCCGCCAGTTTGATCACCAACACTCGGATGTCCTTGGCCATGGCCACAACCATTTTGCGGACTGTCTCAGACTGCGCGGCCTCGCCAAAGGTAACCTTGTCCAGCTTGGTGACGCCATCCACCAGCATGGTCACTTCTGGGCCAAAATCAGCGTTGAGCGACTCTAATGTGTAATCTGTATCTTCCACAGTGTCATGCAGCAAGGCTGCCGCCAGCGTGGCACCGGACATCCCAAGCTCCGCCAAAATGGTGGCAACGGCCACCGGATGCGTAATGTACGGATCCCCACTCTTACGCTTTTGCCCGCGGTGGCTAAGCTCTGCCACCGTGAACGCACGCTCTATGAGCTCAAAATCTTCTTTCGGATTATTGACCCGGACTGTCCGTAGCAAAGGCTCCAGGATGGGCGAGTGCCCCGCGTGTGCACGGCCAGTAAGGCGCGCCAGTCGAGCACGAGTGCGCTCCCTGCGGCCCGGAATCGCTGACCGCACCGGAGTGAGCGCAGAGGACTGGGCGCCATCTGCTGGCGCCTTGCTCACGCCCTCGGCTGTGGTGTGCGGTGACGAATCGTTCACGTGCCTTACCCTTACTCTCTTTCCCAAGGTCAACAGTGGGTGCATCAAGTCTATGCCCGTCAGGAGCCGCGAACCGTCCGTGACTCAGGTAACGCAACGCGGCCCGCTACCTGAGATCAGGTGGCGGGCCGCAACCAATCCAATACTGCAGCAAGTACTAGGCCGTAGCAGCCTGCTCTTCCAGAGCAGCCGCACGGCGCGATTCGACTCGTTTCTCCTGCTTGCGCAGTTCCGGCTCCCCCGCTCGGAAGGCAGCGTACAGAGGTGCCGCAATGAAGATGGTGGAAAGTGTAGAGATGATGATTCCAATGAACAAGGAGAGGGACAGGTCTCGCAAGGTACCCGCGCCCAAGAGGTAGGAACCAATAAAGAGCACCGATGCCACGGGCAGAATAGCCACCATCATGGTGTTGATGGAACGCACCAGGGTCTGGTTGACGGCCAGGTTCACCTCGTCGGCAAAGGAACGCCTGCTGGAGGTTTTGATATCCGAAGTGTTTTCGCGGATTTTGTCGAACACCACCACAGTGTCATACAGCGAATACCCCAAGATGGTGAGGAACCCGATGATTGCACTGGGTGTGACCTCAAAATCGCTAGCAGCGTAGAGCCCCGCCGTCGTAATAATCACGAAGAGGAGCCCAAGTATTGCGGCTACGGACATCTTCCAAGTCCGGAAATAGAAGGCCATCAAGATGGCAGCGAGCAACACGAACGCAATCAAACCAATGATTGCTTGTCGGGTCACATCAGCACCCCATGTGGGCCCAATGAAAGTGGAGGCCACATCCTTGTCTGTCACGCCGTAGGTCTGCTCAAGCGCAGACTTGACCTTCAGCGTTTCATCATCGCTCAGCTTATCCGTCTGCACCTGAATGGTGTTGCCAGCAACCTTTGTAACACGCGGAATCGTGCTCGCTACTATCGACGTAACGGCTTGTTCGCCCTTAAGCGTGCTGTTGTCCTTCACATTGGAGACTGTAAATTCGGAGCCGCCCTTGAACTCGATGCCCAGGTTGAACCCACCACGCAGCACGGGCACCAAAATGGACGCCACCACTAGCACTGCCGCAATGGTGAACCAGATTTTGCGACGAGCAACGAAGCCATATGATCTGGAGCCGGTGTACAGCTCATTTCCGAAATTGGCGAAACTGGCCATTTACTTACTCTCCTCTTCGCCGTCGGCAGTGGTGTTCTGGGCGGAGCGGCCGCTGCGGCTGCCAGCCATTTGTTCTGCACGGGCCGCCAGCCGGCGTTCAGCAATAGTTTGCCTGCGTTCGGCCTCGGCGGCAGCACCAGCATTCTTGCCCCTGGGGGCGGGTGCATCACTGGGCGTACGAAGCCTTCCGGCGCCTCTGTACAACGGAACAGCTCCCAGCCGCTCCGGGTCCAGACCAGAGAACTTATGGCCGTCTCCAAAGAATTTGGTCCGTGCCAACAACTGCAGTGTGGGGTGCGTAAACATGAACACGACGATGAGGTCAGCTACAGCCGTGAGTCCCAAGGTGAAAGCGAAACCGCGGACGTTGCCCACAGCCACAAAATAAAGGACGACGGCGGCCAGCAAGTTCACTGCCTTGGAGGCAAGCACGGTGCGCTTGGCACGACGCCACCCGTTTTCTACGGCAGCAATGAGTCCGCGGCCCTCGCGGAGCTCATCACGGATGCGTTCAAAGTACACAATAAATGAGTCCGCAGTTTGACCGATGGCCACGATTAAACCAGCTACACCGGCCAGGGACAGGCGGTAGTTTGCGGTCCAACCCAGGATCGCAATTGACAGGTATGTCAACCCACCGGCCACCACTAGAGACAAAATGGTTACAAAACCCAAGGCACGGTATTGGAAGAGTGAGTAGATCACTACCAACAAAAGGCCAATGCCCCCGGCCAGGAGGCCCATCTGAAGTTGCTGTCCACCCAACGTTGCGGAGATCTGCTCCTCACTTTGGATATCAAAGCTGATAGGCAACGCCCCGAAACGGAGTTGATCGGAAAGGGCCTTGGCGCTGGCCTCAGTAAAGTTACCGGTGATCTGGGAATTGCCGTCCGAGATCACCGCCTGAGATGCCGGGGCCGAGACAACTTCGCCGTCGAGCACAATGGCAAACTGAGCCTTGGGATCCTGTTGATTGGCAACGTAGTAGTTGTAGAGCCTGGTGGTAACGTCCTTGAACTTCTTCGAGCCCTCACTATTGAAGTTCAGCGTTACAGCCCACTTGTTGGTGGTTGCACCCTGTGAGTTTTGCTGTGGCTGGTAACTGGAGTTGGTGATGTCCTTACCCGGAACCTCAACCGGACCAAGAATATATTTGGTACCAGTTCCCGGCTCACAGGCCACGACAGCCTTGGTGGGATCTGCAT
>JABBNV010000215.1 GCA_019352125.1 Acidobacteriota bacterium
CTGGAATTCCAGACTCAGGTCTCGATGGGACACGACCAACGGTGACTGAGCCCCGTCGAATTCAGGTTCTGCCGGGTCACCCTATTTTTCAACCACCGCTCCCAGACCGGACTCATTCAGCGGGTCAATGATCGGCACCCAGAAGTACCAGCTGAAGGAGCCATCCACCGAACCGGGCATGGCCACCACGGCATCGCCGAAGGCTATGGGGACGAACGTACCTAAAAATTCTGCAAAAGGTTCCCCCCAAACCCCGCCTACACCCTTAAGTCCGCCGCCCCCGTATCGACAGTGATCTATGTCAGACTAAGGCTCGACCAACGAACGGCTGGGCTTAGGCCACCGCCGCACGACTGGCCACAAACGCCTGAACGCAAGCTTCGACGTCGTCCGCAGAATGGGCCGCGGACAGCTGGACCCGAATGCGTGCGGCGTCACGCGGAACTACCGGGAAGCTGAAAGCAGTCACGTAGACGCCACGCTCCAACATCGCATCCGCCACCTTGGCTGCCACCACTGCGTCACCGAACATCACGGGAACAATAGCGTGCTCGCCGTCCAGGAGCTCGAAGCCTTCGTCGGTCATACGTTGACGGAACAAGGCGGCGTTTTCGAACAGCTTGCTGCGCAGTTGAGCGGAGCCTTCCACCAGTTCCAATGCCTTCAGCGTCGCGGCCACGATGGCGGGAGCCAAGGAGTTGGAGAAGAGGTAGGGGCGGGCTTTTTGCCGCAGCATGGCCACAATTTCGCCGCGGCCGGAGACGTAGCCACCGGAGGCGCCACCCAGGGCCTTACCGAACGTTCCTGTGTAGATATCCACCCGGTCAGAAACGCCCGCATGCTCCGGAGTCCCAGCGCCGCTGGCCCCCATGAAGCCCACCGCGTGTGAATCATCCACCATCACCAGCGCGTCATACTTGTCCGCCAAATCGCAGATTTCCTTCAACGGGGCAAGGTACCCGTCCATGGAAAAAACACCGTCCGTAACGATGATCTTGCGCCGCGCGGGGGCATCTCCACTGGAGGCCTCAACCAGCTTGGCCTCCAGATCCGCCATGTCCTGATTGGCGTAGCGGAAGCGCTTGGCCTTGGACAGCCGAATGCCGTCGATGATGGAGGCATGGTTCAGCGCGTCAGAGATGATGGCGTCTTCGGAGCCAAAGAGGGATTCAAAGACCCCGCCGTTGGCGTCAAAGCAGCTGGAAAACAAGATGGTGTCCTCGGTACCCAAAAACTCACTGACCTTGGCCTCAAGTTCAAGGTGCAAATCCTGAGTTCCACAGATGAACCGCACGCTGGCCATGCCGAACCCGCGGGAATCCATGGCGGATTTAGCGGCGGCAATGATGTCCGGGTGATTCGCCAGGCCAAGGTAGTTGTTGGCGCAAAAGTTGAGCACATTTGCGCCGTCGCCCGCTAACGCTCCCGCCACGATGTGGCTGGACTGTGCGGAGGCGATTCGTCGCTCCGTCTTGAACAGCCCTGCGGTGCGGATTTCGTCGAGTTCGCTGGCCAATTGGCCCTTCATGGATGAGTACATGGGGTTTCCTTAAATCGTGGTCCAGTCGAGTACTACCTTGCCGCCGCCGCCAGCACGGGCCAGGGCGAAGCCCTGTTCCCATTCGGCCGCGGGGAGCCTGTCAGTGATCACCGAGGCTATGTGCTCGCGCAGCACGGCGTTGGAGGACAACATGGCGCTCATGGCGTACCACGTTTCAAACATTTCGCGGCCGTAAATGCCTTTCAGCGTGAGCATATGGGTCACTACCTTGCCCCAATTGATATCGATGGACTGGCTGGGTAGGCCCAGCATAGCTATCCGTCCGCCGTGGTTCATGTTGTCGATCATTTCCGGCAACGCCGTGGGGTGTCCGGACATTTCGAGGCCAATATCAAAGCCCTCACGCATCCCCAATTCATGCTGGGCCTCCTTGACCCGCATTTTGGACACGTCCACGGCCAGGTCAACGCCAATATTCCTCGCCAGCTCGAGACGCGGAGCTGAGACGTCCGTAATGGCGATTTTCCGGGCACCTGCGTGACGGGCGACGGCGATAGCCATCAAACCGATCGGGCCAGCACCCGTGATCAGCACGTCCTCACCCACCAGCGGGAAGCTCAAGGCCGTGTGCACAGCATTGCCAAACGGGTCAAAAATTGCGCCCAGTTCCGGAGTCACGGAATCTCCCTGGTGCACCCAGACATTGGTCTCGGGGATGACCACGTATTCGGCAAAGGCACCGTCGCGCTGGACGCCAACGGATTGGGTATTAATACACATCTGCCTGCGTCCGGCACGGCAGTTACGGCAAATACCGCAGACCACGTGGCCCTCGCCGGAAACCTTATCCCCCACTTTGACGTCCAGCACGTCCTCGCCAATTTCCACCACCTCGCCGTAGAACTCATGACCGGCAATGAGCGGGGCATTGATGTTGGCAGCGGCCCACGCATCCCAGGATTGAATATGCAGATCAGTGCCGCAGATACCCGTAGTGAAGACCTTGATCTTCACATCCGCGGGCCCGGTCTCTGGCTCGGGCCGGTCAACCAATTCAAAGCCCTCATGGGCGCCGGACTTATAGAGGGCTTTCATGGCATCCTTCACGGTTGACTTCAGATTGGCTTCACATGTGGCGGTCTTGCTACCTATTAGAGCCGGGTCAAATCATTAGAACAACTGCCACTTACTCAATTGACGATGTAGCAAATGCTAAACAATACTGGCTGCTATGGAAATTCATCAGCTGGAGATGTTGCGCGAGCTCGGCGAACTAGGCAGTGTGAAGGCCGTTGCAGAAACGCTGATGGTGACGCCTTCCGCCGTTTCGCAACAACTGGCACAGCTGCAACGCAGCGCAGGGGTCGCCCTTACTCAGCGGCAGGGCCGCCAGCTTGCCCTCACTCCGGCTGGTCAAGTGCTGGCGAATGCTGGCGCAGCCGTGGTGAGTGCGATGGCGGACGCCCGCGCCGCCATCGGCAAGTATCACGAGGATCCCAGCGGCACTGTGTCGCTGAGCGGATTCCACAGTGCTGGCCAGGTGCTTTTTGCCGCTCTGGAACGGGCACTGGACGGCCCGGACGCACCGCAGTTGAGGCTCACAGATGAGGATGTGGCCCAGCAGGACTTCCCTGGGCTAACCGCGCGGTATGACCTGGTCCTGGCCCACCGCATGGATCACAGTGCACCGTGGCCAGCTGAAACCACCGCAGTGATCCCGCTAGCGCATGAACCCTTGGACGTGGCGCTGCCAGCTGACCATCCGCTGGCAACTCGACCTGCGTTGACTGCTCATGACGTTGCTCAGTGGCCGTGGGTTACCTCTAGAACCGGATACTCCCCCGCTGATGTGCTTAGCGTGATCGCCTCCGTCAGCAACCATCCCGTGGAGATTCTGCACAGAATCAATGACTACTCCACGGTGGCGGCACTCGTTTCCGCAGGCACCGTCATTGGCCTGCTGCCGCGCTACACGGCTGGCCCCATGCTGACCCAGGGCGTGGTTCTGCGCCCACTACTGGGCATCAACGCCAAGCGCCGCATCGACATTCTGGCCCGACCGGAAAACCTCAAACGGAAGTCCGTGCAACTAGTGTGCGAGGCACTCAAAAAGGTCATGGACTCCCTAGCGGACCCCCAAAACCCCACCCCCTCCGGCGCGCATGTCCATTAAAGTGCTGCTCCCGTGGACATAACACCAATATGTCCGCCGGAGCGCTGAAAAAAGGGACATGTGCTGCGGAGAATGGGGTTAGACGCGGACCGGCTGGCCTTCGTTGAAGTAATCCACTATGTCCGCGGGCAACGGAGGCACCGTGAGTGCACTTCCATCGCTCCGCAGAGACTGCGCCGCGAGGATCCCTGCTGCCACTGACTGCCGTGCGGCCACCGGATTGGTCGCCGTGATGCCACCGTGTTGCGCGAAGTTGAGGAACTCTGCGATCAGCAACGGGTCCGCGCCACCGTGGCCGCCGTCGCCGTCCAGAATTTCTATTTTTTGGTCAGGTTCCACAAAGCCGTCCTGGCTGCGCGAGGTCCACACATGGATGAAGTCGCCCGGGGCATCACCGAAGTTTTCAATCCGGCCCTTGGTGCCAATAACCGTGTAGTTACGCCAGTAATCGGGGGTGAACATGCACTGCTGGTAGGAGGCCATCACACCGTTATCCAGCGTCATCTGCATCATGGAGATGTCCTCCACATCGATCACGGGGTTCAGATCCGTCTGCTCCGTGGGCGGCCAGTTATCCAGCGAGAACCAGTCCCCCATGCGGCGATCGCTATTGTCCCGGCGGCTAGCGATGTCCCCATAGACGGCAAGATCCCCCATGGCGGATACACGCTTTGTATAGCCACCGGCCAGCCAGTGGATCACGTCAATGTCGTGGGCTCCCTTTTGCAGCAACAAGCTGGTGGTGTTGGCCCGCTCAGCATGCCAATCCTTGAAGTAATAGTCGCCGCCATTGCCCACGAAGTGGCGGCACCACACGGCCTTGACCTTGCCAATGGTGCCGGCCTGGATGATGTCACGCATCTGCACCACCACCGGCATGTGCCGCATATTGTGGCCCACATAGAGGCGAGTACCGGTTTCGTAAGCGGTCCGCAAAATGGTGTCCGCGGCCTCCAAAGTCACATCAAGAGGCTTCTCCGTGAAGGTCGGGATGCCCGCTTTCAGCGTTTGGACGGCGACGGCGGCGTGCTGGTTGTCCGGGGTCAGGACCAGTACGGCATCGATACCGCTAGTGAGCAACTCATTGATATCCGCGGTCACCGTGGCTGTCGGGATCTTCTCGGCCGCATCTGCACGGCCCCGTTCGGACAAGTCACAGATGATAGTTACTTTGGATCCCGCACCGGGTTTGTGGGCGTGCTTCCACAGGCTCGCTCGCAGTCCAAACCCGACAATTCCGACCTTCAAATCCATGATGTTCCTATTCCTCTTTGCTAATAATCGGACTCAGTAATGAGTCAACTAGTT
>JABBNV010000216.1:0-2384 GCA_019352125.1 Acidobacteriota bacterium
TCGTCCTTGCCGTAGATGGTGGTGTTGTACTGGTCATGTGAGCGGATGGTCTGTAGCAAGAGCCGCCCGGTCGGAACACGTGGGTACTCCACGGGGTTCACGCTGAATTGTGCTCTGCCACTGGCTGTATCGAAGCTGCGTGAGTCGCGGGGGCCATGGGGCAGGATGAAGCCACCGGGTACATCGATCTTGGCTTCAAAGTCCGCAAACCCGGGTATCACCGCTGCGATATGCTTTCGGATCAACGAATAGTTGCCCGCTAGGGAGGCCCAGTCAACGTCGGGGGCATTGGGCGCCGGTGCGCCGTCGTCGTTGGTAAAGAGGCGCTGGGCGAGTCCACAAATAATCGATACCTCGCTGCGCAGCGTATCGGAGGCTGGCCGGAGCCGCCCGGATGACGCATGGACTGCGCTCATCGAATCCTCTACGGTGACGCGCTGCGGCCCCGTGGCCTGCAGATCCAATTCGGTGCGGCCCAACGTGGGCAGAATCAGCGCTCGCTTGCCGGTGACGGTGTGTGAACGGTTCGGCTTGGTGGAAATCTGCACGCTGAGGCTCGTGGATTCCAGGGCAGCCTCAGTGACAGCTGAATCCGGCGTGGCACGCACAAAGTTCCCACCCAGCCCCATGAAGACCTTGGCAGTTCCCGCGCGCAGCGCACGGATGGCAGCCACCGTGTCCGTGCCGTGCTTGCGTGAGGAGGCAAAGGAAAATTCGGTATCAAGTGCGTCGTGGAAAGCCTCCGGCATCCGTTCAAAAATGCCCATGGTCCGGTCACCCTGAACGTTTGAATGCCCGCGCACAGGGCACACACCAGCGCCCGGTTTACCAATGTTTCCTTGCAACAACAGCAGGTTTACCGCGTCCCGGAGTGTTGCCACGGAGTGCTTGTGCTGCGTCAGCCCCATGGCCCAACACACCACCGTGGCTCGTGATTTCAAGAGCCGGGCGGCGGTGGATTGGAACTGCTCCCAGGTTAGCCCGGATGCCTCTTCCAGCTCCGCAATACTGCTCTGGCGCACGTGCGCTTTGTAGTCCTCAAGCCCCACGGTATGGGTGGCCAGAAAATCAGTATCAAAGACGTTGCCGTGGTCCTCCTCGGCCTCCACCAGCAAACGGCCCAGCCCTTGGAAGAGTGCCTGATCTCCACCCAGCCGGATTTGTAGGAAATCATCTGCCAGAGCAGTGCCACCGCCCACCAAGCCGCGAACTGACTGTGGGTTTTCGAACCGCATCAAACCAGCCTCTGGAAGCGGATTTACTGCCACAATCACAGCGCCGTTCTTCTTGGCCTTCTCCAAAGCCGTGAGCATCCGGGGATGATTGGTACCTGGATTTTGGCCAGCAATAATGATCAGCTCCGCGTGGTGAATATCCTCCAGCGACACTGAACCCTTGCCAATGCCAATGGTCTCCGTGAGCGCGGAACCGGAGGACTCGTGGCACATATTGGAGCAATCCGGCAGGTTGTTGGTGCCGAAACCGCGCACCATAAGCTGATACAAGAAAGCCGCCTCATTGGACGTGCGCCCGGAGGTGTAAAAAATAGCTTCGTCTGGGCTGTCCAGGGCTTTGAGCTCCTGGGCCAGAATATCCAGAGCGCCGTCCCAACTGATGGGCGCGTAGTGGGTGGCCCCTTCAGCAAGGTACATCGGCTCGGTTAAGCGGCCCTGCTGGCCCAACCAAAAGTCATCCTGTTCCCGCAGCTCTGCCACGGAGTGCTCGGCAAAGAACTGAGCGGGAACGCGGCGCCTGGTGGCCTCCTCCGCAACTGCTTTGGCGCCATTTTCGCAAAACTCAGCGGTGTGGCGTTTGTCCCCTTCTGGCCATGCACAGCCCGGGCAGTCGAAACCATCCTTTTGGTTCACCCGCAGCAACGTCTGAGCGCTGCGTACCGGGCCCATTTGCTCCAGCGAGGTGGTCATGGCATGGGCGATTCCGGGGATACCCACGGCCACTTGACGGGGCTCGGAGATGCGCAGTTTGGTTTCGTCGATGCCGTGTTTCGGCGCTTTGCTGGCCACGGGTCACACTTTCTGTAATGCCGCACTATGCCGCGGCAGGTCCTATTCTGAGTGTAGACCGCGGTATAGAGAGAACAGTAGGGGCAATATGGGACGGCTAAGCCAACGGGTGCGAGCGCTCAATGTGAGGATCTCTGATTCCGCTTCTGTGACTTCGGTGCAACGCGAGGAGCAACTTGCGGTGGAGGAACCGCTGGAAATCCGCTTGGGCCACCAGCCGTTCAGCGTCACGATGCGCACACCGGGTGATGACTTTGATTTGGTGGCTGGTTTCTTGCTATCCGAAGGCGTCATCTGGGAGCCAGAGCAGCTGATTTCGGAACGATTTTGCGCGGGGGAAGATGAGTCTGGCCGGCAGAC
>JABBNV010000216.1:2394-4952 GCA_019352125.1 Acidobacteriota bacterium
GCTGAGGCCGGACGTTGTGTTGCCGGACACGGCCGCGGCCCGCAACGTCTACACCACTAGCTCCTGCGGAATTTGTGGGACTGCCTCCATTGATGCCGTGCGCAAGGCGTCCCGGTACGCGGTGATGCCACCGGTCAGTCAGGGCATGGTGGATGCCACGCTATTGGCCCAATTGCCGGACACCCTGCGGGCTGGGCAAAAACTGTTTGAGAAAACTGGCGGAGTGCACGCCGCCGCGCTCTTCACCCCGTCCGGCGAGTTGATCTACCTTCGCGAGGACGTGGGCCGGCACAACGCGGTGGACAAGGTGTTAGGGGCTGCCCTGCGCGATGGCGTGTTGCCCGCGAACAACACCGTGTTGCAAGTGTCAGGACGGGCGTCCTTTGAACTGGTGCAAAAAGCGGCGATGGCGGGGGTTCCCCTTCTGGCCGCGGTGAGTGCGCCGTCGTCTCTGGCCGTTGAATTGGCCAAGGAACTGGGCGTCACCCTGGTGGGTTTTAGCCGCGGGACATCCTTGAATATCTACACCCACCCTGAACGCGTCACGGGTGAATAGGGGCCACGGAAAACGGAGGGTCGTTGTTCTTTACTCTAGCGATTACTAGGGTGGAAGCAATTGCCCTAGCGCCACCGAAGATCTCACCGAGCCTCAACGAGGAGCCGCCGTGCACGATGACCGCCAATTGACAGAGGGCAGACTGAACCGCTTTGTGCGGGAACGGATTGAACCCGCCGTCTACGCGCGCACCGTACCGTTGACCGTGACCAGCTGGGATGTGCCGGATGAGCCAGTGCCCTTTGAACAGGCATACGCTCAAACATTTGTTCCTGTGGTGCCGGGGGAGCGCTGGGGTGCTCCGTGGTCCACTAAGTGGCTCAAGCTGACGGGCTCCATTCCGGCTGGCTGGGGGGATGAAGAGGACATGTCCGTGGAACTGGTGGTGGATCTGGGCTTCAACGGCGACGGCCCCGGGTTCCAGGCGGAGGGGTTGGCCTGGCGGCCGGACGGCACCATCATCAAGGCGGTCTCCCCGCGCAGTCAGCAGCTTCCTGCCGCGCAGTTGGGAACCGCGCTGCGGGGCAGCGATGTGGAGGTCTTCGTTGAGGCGGCGGCCAATCCAGAGGTCGCCGCCGGGTTTACGTTTGCGCCCAACTCGCTGGGGGATAAGGCAACGGCGGGCAGCGAACCCCAGTACAGGGTAGGCCGAATAGCCATTGCTGAACTCAACGAGACAGTGTGGGCATTACGGGCGGATATCTGGTCACTGGCGGGGTTGATGCATGAACTGCCCGCGGACTTACCGCGCCGGTATGAGATTCTGCGGGCATTGGAACGCATGCTGGATGTGATGGACCCGGAAGATGTTGCTGGCACGGCAGCGGCAGGCCGCGCAGCCCTCACGGAGGTCATGTCCCGCCCTGCATATGCCTCTGCTCACGCTTTGGTGGCCACCGGGCACGCGCACATTGACTCTGCCTGGCTGTGGCCGGTGCGTGAAACCATCCGCAAGTGCGCACGGACATTCTCCAATGTGGTGGCCCTGATGGATGAACACCCGGACTTTATTTTTTCCTGCTCCTCCGCCCAGCAACTGGCCTGGATGAAGGAGTTCTACCCCGAACTCTTCGGCCGGATCAAGGAAAAAGTGGCGGCCGGGCAGTTTGTTCCGGTGGGCGGAATGTGGGTTGAGGCGGATACCAACATGCCCGGCGGGGAGGCCATGGCGCGGCAGTTCCTGCAGGGGAAAATGTTCTTCCGCAAAGAATTTGGCATTGATTGCCAGGAGACGTGGCTGCCGGACTCCTTCGGTTACTCCGCCGCGTTGCCGCAGATTGCAGCCTCCGCCGGGATGAAGTGGTTTTTGACCCAAAAGATCTCCTGGAACCAGGTGAACAAGTTCCCGCATCATACCTTCCTCTGGGAGGGTATTGATGGCACGCGGCAATTCACTCACTTTCCGCCCGTTGATTCCTACAACTGCGATCTGCACGCCTCAAACCTGGCTCATGCGGAAAAGAATTACCGTGAGCATGGGCGCGGGTCAGTCTCGCTGGTGCCGTTTGGCTACGGCGACGGCGGTGGCGGGCCCACACGGGAAATGTTGGCTGCCGCCGAGCGCACTGCGGATTTGGAGGGCTCACCCACCGTGTCCATCGGTACGGCGAAGTCCTTCTTCGAGCAGGCACAGGCGGAATACGTCAACCCACCGGTGTGGGTGGGCGAAATGTATCTGGAACTCCACCGAGGCACGTACACCAGCCAGGCCAACACCAAGCGTGGCAACCGGCGGTGTGAGCACTTGCTGCGAGCAGCCGAACTGTGGGCCACCACTGCGGCCGTCTACAAGGGAACGGCTTACCCCGCCGAGCAGTTGCACCGCTCGTGGCGCAGCGTGCTTTTGCAGCAGTTTCATGACATTCTGCCGGGCAGCGCTATTGCCTGGGTGCACCATGATGCGGAGCGTAACTACGCCGCAGTGGAAAAGGAGCTCACGGAGCTGATCAGCGCTAGCCTGGCAGCGCTCACGGGCCCGGGCACTACGCGAATGCTGGCCAAT
>JABBNV010000217.1:0-2672 GCA_019352125.1 Acidobacteriota bacterium
CTCGGACCCTTGCCTGGCAAAGACGGTGGAGGATTCAATGACACCGTTCTCTACGCGACGGCCCAGAGACAAAATCTCCCGCACAGTTCTCTTGCCGCCAGTGGCACGTTCGCAATGAACCACTAGGTCAATACAGGAAGCCACGGTGGGAACTACGAAGGCAGAACTGATGTTGGCCCCCGCTAGCAGCGGTAGCGTGCAGAGCTTCGTCACCGCGTCATGTGCAGAGTTTGCGTGCACGGTACACAGACCTGGAAGTCCACTATTTAGCGCAATCAACATGTCCAATGCTTCGGCCTCACGCACCTCCCCCACAATGAGCCGGTCCGGCCGCATTCGCAACGCTTCCTTGACTAGTCGGCGTAGCGGGATTTCGCCGCCTCCTTCAAGATTCTGTTGCCGGCACTGCAGCCCCACTACGTCCCGGAGCGGGAGCTGCAGCTCAAAAATCTCCTCTACCGTGATCACCCGTTCCCGCGATCCAATGCTGGCTCCCAAACAATTCAGCATCGTTGTTTTGCCAGCTTGAGTTGCGCCCGAGATAAGAATATTGAGCCCAGCGCTGACGGCAGCGCCAAGAAACCGCGCTGCGTGCGGGCTGAGAGTGCCTAGTTCCACCAGGTGATCCAGCCGCCGTGCACGGACGGAGAACTTACGAATGTTGATGGCCCAATGCTTGCGGGTCACGTCTGGAATCGCCACGTGCAGCCGCGACCCATCCGGCAGCGCCGCGTCTACGAAGGGGCTGCTCAAATCCAGCCTTCGACCAGAGCTCTTGAGCATTTTCTCCACCAAATCCCGGATCTGGTGTTGGCTTAGCCGCAGTGGAGTCAGCTCGGATTCACCGTTTCTGGCCACAAATATTTCAGACGGTGAGTTGATCCAAATCTCTTCAATATCCGGATCATCCAGATACTGTTGGAGCGCGCCAAACCCGGTGACGGCGTCGTACACCGCTTGCCGTACACTCTCCACCTGGCCCAACTGCGGGACTGCCCCCAGCAAGGAGCGCTCCCCATAGTCGTCCATGGCTGCATCGATCAGCACACGCACTTCGGCGCTCTGTATCAGCGGATCCAGCCCGCGACGGCGAATGAGCTCGCGAACTTCTTCCTCAACAAGATTTACTGCGTCCACCACCGCACCCCCGTCCCCTGGTGGCATGCTCCACGTTGACCATGCACGCGAGTGGCTTGTGTTGGAATCCTAAGCCATCACAACGTCGCGGTCTAGATCTGGTGACTCACCCTGTGGATAACTACGTCTTCAGGAAGTGCTCAGAGATCAAAGCCCTTGCTCCGCCACAGTCGACGAAATTCGAGGCGTGACTGGCGCCGTCGTCGGTCTTCCATGGCGTACAGCCTCCCGAGGGCAAAGGCCACCTCCGGGTTCGCGTCGCGGGCTGCGGCAAGCAACTCATCCTGCACCATCACGGCGTCCTGATGCTGCCCCAGCACATCTGCCACAGCCTTAGCCTGCCGCGAGACCTTCCCCGCTCGCAGCGCAGCGCCTCGTCCAGAACCCGGGTCATGGGCCAGCCCCCTGCGCACCGAACCTCCCGCAAAATAGAGCAACTTGGCCTGCTTCCGCACGCGGTGCAGGACCGCAGCGTCGTTGTCCTGCAGCTTCGCCGACTCCGCACGAGCCTTCAGTAATCTCTCCAGCGCAAGCTCAGCCATGGACGGTAGCGCTTGGGAGGCAGGTTCCGCAATTTCATCGTCACTGTTGGCAAGCGCCATCAAGGCATCAAGGAGCCGGCCATATCTACGCAGGGCCAGCGCGGACAGTAATTGTTGTGACGCCTCCTCACCCCCTGCGGTCAAGCGCGGAATAAGGTAACTTTCGACGACGTCGGCCAGGTCAGGATTCTTGGCGGCAACTTTTTTGACGCGCTTGGCCACCACCGACGGATCCCTGTTGGCACCCAGTAAGTGCGACAGCAAAGAGAGCTCCCGCGTGACCACGGCTAGCTGGTCCGCGTCGAAGAGCGGGGCAAATGCCGTCAGCAGGGACCGGACAGCTCGAACGTCTGTGCGCATGTCATGCACCGCGCCTGAACCCGCTCACCGTCCAGCCACAATTGGCCCAGTAGATCCTTGAGCTGATCACCAATCACTTGGTGAGTTGTCTTGTGACGTCGGCGCCGATTCTTGGAAGTCATCCATCCATTGTCTTACATTGGCGTTTGGCTGGCACCTATGGCTGTCAGGTGTGTACCAGCGAACTAAGCAGGATCGGCTCCGTGGTGGCTACCTCGTCATAGGTTGGTCTCCTTTGCCGGGGTATGTTCGTTGCTGAACTACCTCTTTTTCGCGTAGATGCCGAACTTTCGCAGCACTGCATCCGCTCCCGCCCCAACGTCAGTGACAACGTACGCAGCATTCCGGCGTCACCGCCCGACGCAGTTCTGTATGCCCCGTCCAGGTCCGTTTTGTAACGTCTATCAAAAAGTAAACGACACGGCGAGGGGTACCTCGCCCTAGGATGGGACAGTCATCCACATTGCCCCGAGGTCCGGGCGATAATTAACGAAATTTCCTTTACTCCGGGCTCCAAGCTTTGGTAGCCGCGGCTAAGCTAAACTGAAGGGATACTCGGCCGATGGACTATTGTATGGCTCCGGAGGGAAAGTTCCTCCAAACCGTACGGCGGGTCACAGCCGAGGATTCAAG
>JABBNV010000217.1:2682-4952 GCA_019352125.1 Acidobacteriota bacterium
ATTCAAGCACAAGGACCCCTCATGCGCCGATTGCTCCCAAGTGCCGCTCTGGCAGCCTCGCTAGTGTTCCTTCTGTGTGGGATCTCGCCAGCCGCCAACGCCGCTGATCCGGCGTCAACGGCAGTCGAAGCCCCAGCCCCGCCCTCGGGGTCAACCGACGGACCAGCGGAGCCACTTCAAGCCGGCCCCGCGCCCTTTCACAGGGGAACTCCACCTGTACCTGCCGCTGTTGGCGCCTTGCCCGATGCGATGGCATCAGCTGAAGCCTCGCTGTCCGGCTCCATTGACGTAACGCTAGTGACGCTCCACACTTCGGAGAAAAACGATCAAGAAGTGGCTCAAATCAATCTCACCGACGCCAAGGCCGCAGTGACTTCTGCCAGCAACTACTGGAGCACCATTTCCAAGGGCAAATTATCCTTGTTCGTGGGCACAGTCAGAACCAGTGTGTTAGTCGATGTTCCCTCCTATTCAGACTTCAGCGTGCTGATGGACAAGGCCCAGGCCGCCGTCGGCTGGGTTGCCGGACCGAATAAGGTGCTGATGATTATGATTCCCCGGAACGACATCTACGTATATGGGGCGTCTGGAAATATCGGCGCTGGATGGTCAACGGGGGCCACATCGGGACGCATACTTTTGCCATACACCAGTTCACTCACTGGCCCCGTTTTGTCGCACGAAATGGGCCATATATTCAATTTGGACCATGCCAATACCCTCGAATGTGGGGACGGCATTATGGATACTCTACACTCCGGAGATCACTTCACGGACGGCTCGTGTACTTCCAAAGAGTATGGCGATGATACGGATATCATGGGCATTACTAGGGCTGCCGAGCCGTATCTCAACGCGTACTTGTTTGACTACGGACACTTTGGAAACGGGACCGAAATTTTAGACTTAGGCAAGGTCACCGGGGTCAAGGGTTTCACTCTAACGCCGTGGGCATCCGGCGGCGCCAACAGCGCCCTAAAGTTTGTCGATTCCAGTTCGGGCGAAACTTACTATGTTCAGTACAGGACAAATGTCGGATACGACGCGGCAACGGCGGTCGGGGGAAATTTTGGCGTGCAGATCATTAAGGCGGGCACTTCGCCCAGCCAATCCCTCACCATCGCACCGAGCACTCTGCCTTACACCGCAAATGGGGGCTACTACAACCCAAACCTTGCGTGGCAAACAAACTCGAGCTTTGTCACAGTTGGCGGGATCCGAATCAACATGAACTGGGAAAACGGTGCCAACGCCGGGGTGACCATCGTTGCACCGGCATTCAACGACCTTGCTGGGAGTGGATTCCAAACCGACATCACTTGGATGAAAGCTCAGAACCTCACCACCGGGTATCCAGATGGGTCTTTTCATCCATTCGACAGCATGAGCCGTGAGGCCATGGCGGCCTTCATGTACCGACTGGCGGGAAGCCCTGCTTATACGCCACCGACAACATCGCCATTCTCCGACGTCGCGACCGCTAGTGTTTTCTATAAGGAAATTACGTGGATGAATTCCGTTGGATTGACCACCGGCTATGCCGACGGAACATTCCGCCCCGGCGCTGGTATGGCGCGCGATGCAATGGCCGCCTTCCTGTTTCGTTATGCATCGGTCCAGTGCCATATTCCGGCCGCTGAAACTTTCCCCATGCCTGATTCAGCCCGGTTTACCGATGTTGCTCCGGCTGCAATGTTCTACCGTGAAGTCGGGTGGCTAGCGAATGCTGGCATCAGCACCGGCTACCCAGACAACACTTTTAAACCTACAGATCTCATAACACGTGAGGCTGTGGCAGCATTTATCCACCGCCTAAGCACCTACGTAAGTGGAAATGGGGGTTGCCTGTAACCCCGAAGCATGCAACCTAGGGCATGCTTCGGCAACGGTACTTCACTTGCACCAAACAGCCCGTCGTGTGGGGAGGAGTCTTAGGACATGCGATGTAGATTGCATTCTTCCGCACCAGTCGGTCAGCACTGATTATGGGCCGCGGGACTTGAAGTAGCTCTGTCGACCCTTTGTAGTTTCAGGGTTGGGCCATGGAGCGGGCTCTCCTCCGCTCGGATCCCATCTCCCTAACGAGGTGGTTGATCGCACAGGATTGGATTTTCTGGTCGTCCTGCACATAAATGGTGATGAGATCGCGTACCAAAATCCTTCAACAGACGATGAACTTTAGTCCATTGAACTCACACTTTGCTCTTCAGCGTCCATTGTATTCGCCACCACTACTAATGTCCCTGTGGCGGCCAGTCCCGTCTACGAAT
>JABBNV010000006.1:0-8461 GCA_019352125.1 Acidobacteriota bacterium
GGATGGGATCAATGCAAGGGCCCGATCAACCGGGCAGGCGTAGCTTTGGATTATCTTCAGGGCAAACCGCCCCGAGATCGGAGGCCAGCTGTGGCGCGTTTCGACGCATCATTTCTTAGGGGCCGCGCGCGGCCTCGGGCCAACCGCACCACCTAAACGAGTCTGGGCGCGAGCGTCCGGGGCTGGAGTCGATGTGGCTATTTCTGAACACGTGCAAGCAGTTGCAACGGAAGCTACCTCTCGCACCAAGCGAGGCACCACCAAGGCCGGACGCGCGTCAGACGCCGCCGGCCTTTCGCGTACCAGGACCAAAAATGCGGCTCCCTCTGCGCATGCTGGCCGGAGCTATGTGGTGGACACTTCCGTGTTGTTATCCGATCCGCGAGCCATCATGCGGTTTGCCGAACATGAGGTGATTCTGCCAATCGTGGTGATCACGGAGTTGGAGGGTAAGCGGCATGATCCGGAGCTCGGGTACTTTGCACGTACAGCGCTCCGGCTGCTGGACGAACTGCGGATTGAGCATGGCGGTCTTTCACAGGCGATCCCACTCGGGGAAGAGGGCGGATCGCTGCGGGTTGAACTCAACCACATTTCCACGGAGGTGCTGCCTGCCGGCTTCCGAACTGGAGATAATGACAGCCGCATCCTGGCGGTGGCCAAGAACCTCGCCAGCGAGGGCCGCAACGTCACGGTGGTGTCCAAGGATCTTCCGATGCGCGTCAAGGCGTCCGCGATGGGTCTGGCAGCGGAGGAGTACCGCAACGAGCTGGTGAAGGATTCCGGCTGGACAGGGATGGCAGAGGTGGACGTTACCGAGGAGGATATTTCCACGCTGTACAGCCACGAACCGGCCTTCATCCCTGCCGCAGCGGAGATGCCCACCAACACCGGGCTGGTGCTGCTCTCCAACCGCGGCTCCGCCCTGGGACGGGTCGGTGCGGACAAACAGGTGCGCCTGGTCAAGGGAGATCGCGACGTCTTTGGGCTGCACGGCCGCTCCGCTGAGCAGCGTCTGGCGATCGATATGTTGATGGATCCGGAGGTGGGCATCGTTTCACTGGGTGGCCGCGCTGGTACCGGAAAGTCCGCACTGGCTCTGTGTGCCGGCCTGGAGGCAGTGTTGGAACGGCGGGAGCACCGCAAAGTAATTGTCTTCCGCCCGCTGTATGCCGTGGGTGGACAGGAGCTCGGTTACCTGCCCGGATCCGAGAGCGAAAAGATGAACCCGTGGGCGCAGGCAGTCTTTGACACTCTGGGTGCATTGGTGTCGCAAGAAGTGGTGGAAGAGGTGATGGATCGCGGCATGCTGGAGGTAATGCCCCTGACTCACATCCGCGGCCGCTCCCTGCATGACGCCTTCGTGATTGTGGATGAAGCGCAGTCCCTGGAGAAGAACGTGCTACTGACGGTGATGAGCCGCATCGGGCAGAACTCCAAGATTGTGCTCACTCACGATGTGGCACAGCGGGACAACCTGCGCGTTGGCCGGCACGACGGCATTGCAGCGGTGGTGGAGACGCTCAAGGGCCACCCGTTGTTTGGACACATCACCCTCACTAGGTCCGAACGTTCGCCGATTGCGGCATTGGTTACTGATCTGCTGGAAGGCGCAGAGGTCTAAGTTCGGGGGCCGCCGTCGCCCGTTTGATAGGGCTTATATGCCCAGAAAATGGGCGACGGCGGCGTGTCCGGAGACTTGCACGGTCCAGTCTGGGCGGCGGAAGTTGCGAGCGGCAAGGCGCAGATTCAGTGTGGTCTGCACCTTGCCGGGGGCCCACGTATGCAGGCCCACGCCATTGTCTTGATACCAAAGCGCGTGCGATACGCCCAGGGATGCGGGGTTTGTGGTGTTGGCTTCAGAAACAGCAAACTCGGCGCCCAGATAGTCAAAGGCATACTGAAGCACGGCTGCGCGCATCTCCTTGCCGATTCCTTGGGCCTGCGCTGAATGCCGTAGCCACGAGCCCGTTTCCACAGTGTGCAGGTCTCCAAATTTCTTGCCCACCAAATCCTGCACGCCAAGCAGCACGCCGTCCTGCCATACCCCGCAGGGGATTACCCAGTGGTCAGGGGTGGTATCCGCCCGTGCCGTCCAGATCCAGCGAGCGGTCTCCAAGGCCAACACGTCCGGCTCTGCAATGGACCACGGCAATGCGAAGGGCATCTCGTCTGCGGGGTGGATGCCGCTCAGGGCCGCGTCGACGTAATGCGGGATGTCCTCGTCCGTGATTGCCCGAAGTTCCAGGCGCGGTGTGTTCAGGCGTAAGTCAAAGAGGGGCCAGATCTCCTGTAACGTCGTCATCCGTCGATCCTACGGGTGTCTGGCTAGTTGTTGAATCGGCCCCTCGCGTGCTGCTTATGCGCCGCCGGGGATCTGCCAGGGGATGTGGTCCCGCACGTCGGTCAGCCCAAAATCCGTGTCAGTAAATAGGTCATCCAACATGTATTCGTCCACCGCCAGGATGTTGAGCCAATGGCCCGCGCCAGCACTGTCCCCATCGAGGGCTTGGCTGGCCACGCAAACTCCGGTGCCAACATCGATGCGTAGGCCTGTGCGGCCCGGGTAGAGCAAGGGTGCGCCGGGCGTGCTGGGAACGTAGGAGGAATTGGCCACGGCGATGGTCTCGAGGACGGTGCGGCCATTCTGCGTTCCCTCGATGATCTCCCCAAGCTCTACCAGGTTGGCAAACGGGAACTCCAGGGGCACCGGGGCCATGCCCGCTAGTTCCACCGGATCCAACACGGCCGAAAACCTCGGGTCGCCAAAGTGTGGCTCCGCATAGGCGGCCTCCGGGCGGCGCCGGACCAGGCCGTCGTCGTCGTAAATGGGTGTAACCAAATGCGCCGGCAGTAGCCATGGCTTGCGGCTGCCGCTAGTGAAGAGATTGTCCTTGGAATCATTGATCCCGGTGGTGCTGAAGAGCACGCTGCCAGCGGAGTCCTCCACGCGCAGGGCCTGTGGACGGCGCACCCAGCAGCGGAGCGGGTCGACGACGGCGGCCTGTGTCTGATGGCTCTGGGATGCTGCGGGCAGCCAGCTCAATTCGAAGCGCAGGCTCTGCCATTTCCACGGCGAGGAGCGGCACAATTTACGAAAATCTGCAGCCGAGATGGACATATCCACAGCATACTCGTGCAACCGAGCGGCAGCGGTGAATGTGCCGTAGCATCACGTTATGGGGGTCAAACTAGTTGCACTGTGGAGTACCAGCCCAGCTGCGTATTTCGCGTTACTGTGCGCATTCGGGTATTTTCTCTGGCTGGCGATTCGGCTCGCCGTGATCGATATTCGCACGCACCGGCTGCCCAACAAGCTGCTCTTCCCTGCCTATGGGATCGCTGGGTCGCTGCTCTTCTTGGCTGCAGCACTGAGTGGGGAATGGGCCGTGGTGCTCCGACTGTTGGCCGGTGGCCTGGTGCTGGGGGCCGGATATTTGCTGCTGCATGCGCTGTACCCGCCGGGGTTGGGCCGTGGGGATGTGAAGCTGGCCGGTGTGCTGGGAATGTATTTGGGGTATTTGGGCTGGCCCTTGCTGCTCTGGGCCACCATGCTCACGTTCGTCTTGGGTGGGCTGTGGGGGATGGTTCTGATTCTGAGCCGGCGAGGCTCGGGGGCAAGCAGAATTGCGTTTGGGCCGTTCATGCTGGCGGGCGCGCTCGTGACGATGCTGCTGGCGGCATAGCCGGGGCCTGTGTTGCTGGCGGAGTGAGAATGGTGCCGCAGCGCGGTTAGTCTAATGTCATGGCTACCCCAGAGTTCATCCTTGACCTGCGCGTAAAAATCGGCACTGACCTGCTGTGGCTCCCGGGCGTGGGCGGCGCAGTGCTGGATGAGGACAACCGCGTGCTCCTATGCCAACGGAGCGACAACAAGCAGTGGACGCTGATCACGGGAATTCTGGACCCGGGAGAGGAGCCTGCTGCGGGGATTGTGCGTGAGGTGGAAGAGGAGACTGGTGTACTGGTTGTTCCTGAGCGCATCGTCAGCGTCACGACGCACGGCCCAGTGACCTTTCCTAACGGGGATCGCACCACGTTCTTGTCCGTCGTGTTCCGCTGCCGCTACATCTCCGGCGAGGCGCGGGTCAACGATGACGAGAATGACGACGTCCGATGGTTCCTGCTCGATGATCTTCCGGAGCTGTCGCCGAGGCACTTGGCTGACCTGCAACTCGCGCTCGCACCCGAGGAGCCCGCCCACTTCACCGTCTAGCCACGTCAGAACTAAAACCCCGGTGCTGAAGTTGACGCTAAAAACGCAAAATGGCGTCCACTTCTGCACTCGCGTTTAGGCGTGTTGTAGCAATACGGCGAATCCGGTGACGAGGGCGTCCAGCCCTGCTTCGAAGGCGGCGTCGGCATCTACTCTGCTGCCGTGGCCACTACGTGCTGCAACGGCAGCGGACAGGGCGGGTGACGCCGTCGCGAGTGCGCCGACATCGAAAATGTCCTCCGGGGCGTTGGCATCATAGGCAGAGCCGAAAATAAACGACTCGAAGGCCACAATGACGTTGAGTATCGTCTCCGGCTGCCAGCCTGCATCCCCGAATCCACTGGCCACAGCCTCATACATCCGCACCGTCCGCGGGGCATCTGTGATGGGCAGGAGCGCGATCACAGGGATAAGCGGAACATGCTCAGCAAAGGTGGCACGATACGAACGGGCCCAGACCTTCACGGCGTCAGCCCACGGCAGCGTGGCGAACCCGGAGACATCCACGCTACCCATGAGGTGATCCTCCACCAGCGCCAGGACCTCTTGCTTGGAAGTGACGTGGTTGTAGAGGGCGGAGGGTGCCACATTCAATTGGCGCGCCAAGGCAGCCATGGTGAGGCCCTTGTATCCGTCCCGATTAATGAGCTTGAGGGCCCCTCTCGTGATCTGTTTCTGGCCGAGCACCGCCGTGGGTGGGCGCCCCGCTCGACGGTGCACAGGAGCGGCACCCTCTCGTGGTGTGGACGGAGTATCCAAAATTGCCTCTTTACCTGTGACGTGCATCTCAGCTACAGTATACGGGAAATGAATGTCATTCATTTAGTGGTGCCCATCACTGAGAGTGCAGGAGGAAGTATGCAGGCGAAAGCAAGCGACGTCGTCATCATCGGGGCCGGACCCTCGGGAATGACCGCAGCCCATGATCTGACCAAGGCCGGATATTCGGTGACAGTCCTGGAGGCGCGGGACCGCGTGGGCGGCCGCACCTGGAGCAACACCATTGACGGCGCCTGGCTGGAAATTGGTGGCCAGTGGGTCTCTCCGGATCAAACAGCGCTGATCGGCATGCTCGAAGAGCTGGGGCTGAAAACCTATGACAGGTACCGAGAGGGCGAGTCTGTTTATGTTGCTCCCGATGGCACCCGAACTCGCTACACGGGGGAAATGTTCCCCGTCTCGGCAGCCACGGAGGCGGCGATGAACTCGCTGATCGCCACCCTGGACGCTCTTGCTGAGCAGATGGATCCGGGCCGGCCGTGGGAGCACCCGCAGGCACGTGAATTGGACACGATTTCCTTCCACCACTGGCTCCGGCAACAGTCCAGCGACGAGGAGGCCTGCAACAACATCGGGCTGTTCATTGCCGGCGGCATGCTCACCAAGCCGGCCCATGCGTTCTCCGCTCTGCAGGCCGTGTTGATGGCTTCGTCGGCCGGCTCCTTCTCCAACCTGGTGGATGAAGATTTCATTCTGGACAAGCGCGTGGTGGGCGGTATGCAGGGCGTATCCATTGAGTTGGCCCGCGGCCTGGGTGGCGCCGTCGTGCTGAATGCGCCGGTGCGCAGCGTCAGCTGGGAAGAGAACGACGGCGACTACCGTGCCACCGTGGTCTCCGACGCCGTCACCGTGACCGCCCGCCGCGTGGTGATGGCCGTTCCGCCAAACCTCTACTCGCGAGTTTCGTTTAGCCCTCCCTTGCCCCGCCGCCAGCACCAAATGCACCAGCATCAGTCCCTGGGCCTGGTGATCAAGGTTCATGCGGTGTACGAGACGCCATTCTGGCGCGAAGATGGGCTCTCCGGAACGGGTTTCAGCGCATCCTCGCTGGTCCAGGAGGTCTACGACAACACCAACTATGAGGATTCGCGCGGCACGCTGGTGGGATTCATCTCCGATGAGAAGGCGGACTGGGCGTTCAGTCTCAGCGCCGAAGAGCGCAAGAACGCCATCACCGACTCGCTCGCTCAGTTCCTGGGGGAGCAGGCGAAGAACCCCGTGGTGTACTACGAATCCGACTGGGGTTCGGAGGAATGGACCCGCGGCGCCTACGCGTCCAGCTACGATCTGGGCGGCCTGCACCGCTATGCCAAGGATCAGCTGACGCCAGTTGGCCCCATTCACTGGTCATCTTCGGATCTGGCTGCCGAAGGCTACCAGCATGTTGACGGCGCAGTGCGCATGGGTCACTTCACAGCCGAGCGCCTAGTTGCAGAACTCTCCGGTGACGAGTCAATCCGCGGTGTGTCTGCGGGCCACCATTCGGCACGGCAGGAATAGGGACTCAGATGAGGATCGTAGTCGGTTATACGGCAACAGCCCGCGGGCGGGATGCACTCTATCTCGCCACGGCGCTGGCTCGAGGTCAGGATGCCAGCGTGGATGTGGTGATGGCAGTGCCGGAGTTCTCCCCCTACAGCGGGGCCTCTGCCACTGAGAGTGGGTACGAAAGCCTTTTGCAGGAGCAAGTTCAGCAATGGCTGGACGAGGCGCTCGCAGTTATTCCGGCCGACGTTCCGGCGCAAGGGCATATGCGTCGCGGTGAGTCTGAGGCGGAGACATTGATTGCTGCCGCGCAGGAATTCGATGCCCGGCTGTTGGTGATCGGAGCCAGCTCATCGGGTCTGTTCAAACGGTTCGCCATTGGCTCCGTGGGTGCCGCCCTGCTGCACGCAGCCACCATTCCTGTGGCGCTGGCTCCGGCCGGATACAGCAGATCGGAGGCGATTAGCAAAATCACCTGCGCCGTGGGAACACGTGCTGGCGCGCCGGATGTCCTTGGCGTCGCCGTGGCCATGGCAGAGCGGCGTGAGTTGCCGCTTCGGCTGGTGAGTCTGCTCGCACTCGGTCACGACGACGCTTCCGGCCAGGTTGAGGTGGCGAAGGATCACCTTCGGAGTCTTGCCGAAACCAACGGCGACGACGGCGCGTCAGCCTTGAAGGCATTGCAGCCCGAGATTGTGGTGGGCCAGGGACGCAGCATCGAGAACGCCGTCGACAGTCTCGATTGGGCGGATTCCGAGGTGCTGCTGATCGGCTCCAGCCGTTTGGCCCGCGACGCATCGCTCTTTCTCGGTGCCACGGCCAGCAGAATTCTGCGATCGCTGCCGATCCCCATGATCGTTGTTCCGCGCAATTTCCAGATCCGCTCCATCAACGCCAATGATGACGGAACTACGAAGGAGACCCCATGAATGCAGAGACCACCAACTCGGTGCGCAAAAGCGATACTGGCTTGTCAGGGAAGGGGCTGGCGGCAGGATCCGTGGGACTGCTCGGCGCCGTCGTCATCGGTATTTCCTGTATTGCCCCGGCCTACACACTAACGGCGGCCCTGGGGCCAACCGTTGCCGAGGTGGGAGTCCACCTGCCCGCGATTTTTCTGGTGGGATTCATTCCCATGCTGCTGGTTGCGTTGGGTTACCGCGAGCTCAATAGCGCGATGCCGGATGCGGGGACGTCCTTCACCTGGGCCTCCCGAGCGTTTGGCCCATGGCTAGGTTGGATGGGCGGCTGGGGGCTGATTGCAGCGACTATCATTGTGCTCTCAAATCTGGCTGCGGTGGCTGTGGACTTTTTCTACTTGATGCTGGCACAGGTCCTTGCCAACCCTTCGCTGGCGGATCTGACCAAGATTCTTCCGCTGAATATAGCCACCACTGTGGTGTTCATCGCGGGAGCGTGCTGGATCTCATACCGCGGGATGGAAACCACAAAGACCTTCCAGTATGTGCTGGTGGCATTTCAGCTACTGGTGCTGGGGTGGTTCGCCATCGCCGCGTTTGCACACGTTGCCAATGGGACGGCGTTTAACGTTACGGCCATCTCACCGGACTGGTTCAACCCCTTTGCCGTTGGCTCTTTCTCGCAGTTTGCTGCGGGTGTGTCACTGTCCATCTTCATTTTCTGGGGCTGGGACGTGACGTTGACCATGAACGAGGAAACCAAGAATCCGGAGAAGACACCGGGCCGTGCCGCCACAGTGACCGTGGTAGTCATCGTGCTGATCTACCTGACGGTTTCCCTTGCCACCCTGGCATATGCCGGAGTGGGGGACACAGGGCTGGGCGCGGGGAACCCTGCGAATCAGGGCAGCATCTTTGCCGTACTGGCCGGACCGGTTATGGGGCCCTTCGCCATCCTGATGTCCCTGGCCATCTTGTCCTCCTCAGCTGCGTCGCTGCAGTCGACCTTTGTTTCGCCTGCGCGCACCCTGCTCTCCATGGGTCACTATCAAGCACTGCC
>JABBNV010000006.1:8480-11963 GCA_019352125.1 Acidobacteriota bacterium
ACCCCTGCTGGGCGGAGTGATCCTCTTGGTCATGTTCGTCAAGACTGCGTATGACTCGATGGATCCGTCCTACGGGTCAGGGTCCTCGATCGGCGGGCTCGGACTGGTCTTCATTCTGGGCTGCGGCATCATTGCCCTCGGTGCGGTGTTGATGCTCATCATGTACAAGTTTCGGCCTGAATTCTTCCGTGGGAACGTCCTGTCTCGTACCAGCGAGCCGTACAACCCCTAATATCTAAACCCCGGTGCGGAAGTTGACGCTAAAAGCGCAAAATGGCGTCAACTTCCGCACTCGGGTTTTTCATCCGGAGTTAAAGCGCGGCGTGAATCACAATATTGCAGTTGCGCATTTTTGCAGTGACTGCAAGAATATGCAGTGACGTCAATTCTGTGACCTCACAACTTTTTCAGATTGTCTTTTGGCGAGCGCGTTTCTCAGGCGTTTGCCGATTCGCCAGTCTCAGCGCGAAGGAATCATGAGTACAACCACCGCAGCTACCAACTCCCGCAGTGCGGCGAAGGCGGACCACGGGCATGATCCCGTCATGACGCAGCGACAGATCCTTCTGGTGATCATCGCCCTCATGGCCGGCATGTTCCTCTCCTCCCTTGACCAGACCATCGTCTCCACTGCCATTCGCACCATTGGTGATGACCTGCACGGCCTCAACCAGCAGGCTTGGGTCACCACGGCGTACCTGATTACGTCCACCATCTCGACGCCGATTTACGGAAAGCTTTCGGATATTTTCGGACGACGTCCGTTGTACATCTTCGGTATTCTTGTCTTCGTCCTCGGGTCGCTACTCTCCAGCTTCTCCACGTCCATGATCATGCTGGCTGCTTTCCGCGCCTTCCAGGGTATTGGTGCTGGTGCACTGATGTCCCTGCCGCTGGCCATCATGGGTGACATCCTGGCTCCGCGCGAGCGGGCCAAGTATCAGGGCTTCTTCCTCGCCATCTTCGGTGTTTCCGCCGTGATCGGCCCGCTGATCGGTGGCGTGTTCTCCGATGCGAGCCAGATCCTGTGGATCACCGGCTGGCGCTGGGTGTTCCTCGTTAACGTGCCCATCGGTGTCGTCGCTCTCGTTATGGTGCTTTCCTTCCTGCACCTTCCCAAGCACGACGATCACGTTGCACCACGGATTGACTGGTGGGGGGCGACGGCGGTTATCGCCACCCTGGTGCCGCTCCTTCTCGTTGCGGAACAGGGCCGCGAATGGGGCTGGACCTCTGCAGGTTCGATTACCTGTTACGTGATCTCCGGCGTCGGCCTAGTGTCCTTCCTGTTTGTTGAGCGCGCCATGAAAACGGACGCGATCATCCCGCTGCGGCTCTTCAGTAGCTACGCGTTCTCCATGTCCTCCATTCTTGGTTTCTTCGTGGGCTTCGGCATGTTTGGGGCTATGCTCACTCTCCCGCTGTACCTGCAGATTGTGATGGGCCTGACGCCCACCGAGTCCGGGTTTGCTTCGCTGCCGATGGTGGTGGGCATGATGATCGCCTCGATCGCGTCCGGACAGATTGTTGCCCGCACCGGTCGTTACCGAATCTTCCCGGTCACGGGAACGTTTATTCTGGCCGTTGGCTATGTGATTCTGACGTTCATCACCTACGACAAGCCACTGTGGTTCTTGATGATTGCCATGTTCTGCATCGGCCTGGGCCTGGGGCAGCTGATGCAGAGCCTCACCCTGGCTTCGCAGAACTCCGTGTCACCGCGAGATATGGGTGTGGCCACCAGCGCCTCTACGTTCTTCCGCCAGATCGGTGGAACCATGGGTACCGCTGTGCTGCTGTCGATTCTGTTCTCGCTGATGCCACTCAACATTGCATCATCCATGGGGGATAAGGCGGATCTGACCGCCGGGCTGGATGCAGCGCTCACCCCATCCGTGGCCACCGCTCCGCGCAACCAGGGCATCATGAATCAGATGTGGAACTCGGTTGTTGATCCGGTCAAATCCAATATTCAGTCCGGCCTTGATAAGGGAACAGCGGCCGCCACAACCGCGGCTGATGACGCCGTGACCAAGCAGGTGACGGCCGCTGTCCAGGCCCAGGTTTCTGCGGGAAGCATCCCCGCAAGCGCCGCAGCTGGAGTCATTGAGCAGCAGGTCGCGGCAGCCAAGCCGCAGGCTGAAAGCCAAGCACTGACGGCCACAGCCGAGAAGGCCCATGCGAGCGTGCAAAACGGCAAGTTGGCTGTGGACTGGACTGACAAGTCTCAGCGTGACTACTGGGTGGGGCAAGTTGTGCCAGCACTCGCGGACAAGTTCAAGGAAGCGTCCACTTCGTCCTCGGGCTCGTCCAGCTCATCCAGCACGTCAGACACTTCCTTCTTGAAGGGGGCGGACCAGGTGCTGTCGAAGCCCTTCATGAAGGGCTTCACTAGCTCCGCCATCGTAATTTATTGGGTTGGGCTGGGCGTGGTACTCATAGCCTTCGTTCTGTCGTGGTTCTTCCGCGTCCCACCGCTGCGCCAGACCTCTGCGTTGCAGGAACGAGCCGACCAAGCAAGGAGCGACGACGCTGCGGCGGCAGCTGCGGAGGCTAACACTGGGGCTTCTAGCGCGACGGGCGCTCATGCTGCGGATGTTCCAGCAGCGGGACCCGCCGTCGCTGATGCTCCTCACTCGGGGCGGCATAGTGCTGAAACCGTCGCTGCCGAGGAGGACGACGTCGTCGACCAGCAGGAGCTGGAGAACCGAGTTCTCATCGCCGCAGAGACGGTGGGGCTGCCGATTCTTCCGGATTCCGGTGGCGCCAGCCACGTCCACGACAAGCGAGACTAGTGACTGAGCTGGGCTCTGCTCCCGCCCGGGGGTAGAGCCCAGCTCGCGTTGGGAGCAAAATGTCTGAATCAACACAGAGCCACAGCGGTGACTCTTCCGAGGCCCCCATTCGGGAGCGGAAGAAACTGCAGACACGCCAAGCCATCCACCAAGCATCCATCGACTTGGTGGCTGAACGTGGGCTGGCCGGCGTCACCGTGGAGGAGATCTGCGCGCGTGCGGACATCTCTCCGCGAACCTTTTTCAACTATTTCCCCAGCAAAGCTGCCGCTACTCTTGGTCTGCACGCGCAGGCCGTTGACTCCACGGCCCTGGAGACCTTCCGCACGGGGAAGGGTCAGTTGATGGATGATCTTGCTCTCCTGATGGCCCAGACCATGCCGCCGGATCGCCTGCAGCTCAAGAACGTGGTTCACGATCAACCTGAGCTGGCCCGCGCGCTCCGTGCCTGGTTAGACGAAATGCGTACCGTGGTGCTGGCGGCCATTGCCTCCCGGTCCGATGAGGAGACCGCGCGGTTGGCCATGGCGCTGGCCATCGTCTCCCTGGGGGAGGCCATCCACGATTCCGCCCAGAAGAGCACCGAGGAGTTAGCGGCGTTCATCTCTGCCACCGTCCGCAAGATGAAGCCCCTCATCCCCGAGGACTGACCCTTAAAGCCGCAACGCTCGCGTTTCAGGGGTGGGGC
>JABBNV010000006.1:11973-15911 GCA_019352125.1 Acidobacteriota bacterium
GGGCAAGCGCACCATGGCGTTCGGCCTCGAGCCGTTCGGCTTCGTCTCCACCGATCGCCTCGCCACGGGCAACCATTCCCGAGGTACTGCTGAGCGGGATCACCTTCATGGTCAGTGCCAGTATCAGAGCAATCACCAGGAACGGCACCAGATACCAGAACACCGGAGCCAGGGAGTCAGCGTAGGCATTCACGATGGCATCGCGGACCGCAGCCGGAAGCGTTGACAGTGCTTGCGGATCCAGTGTGGCGGTGGACTTGGCGGCGTCCGCGGCGCTCGCACCGGAACCGGTGAACACCTTGGTGAGCGAATCCGCCAGCCGCGTAGTGAAGATGGACCCGAAGACGGCCACGCCCAAAGACGCACCTACTTCACGGAAGTAGTTGTTGGTGCTGGTTGCCGTTCCAATTTCGGTGGCCGGTACAGCGTTCTGTACCACCAACACGATCACCTGCATGATCAGGCCCAGACCTGCGCCAAAGACGAACAACTGGACGCAAATCACCCAGATGGGAGTGGCTGCCGTGAGTGTGGTGAACCACAGCATGGCGGCGACGCTCAGAGCAGCGCCCACAATGGGGTAGATCTTGTACCTGCCGGTCTTGCTGATCGCGATGCCGGAGTAGATGGACGTACCCATGAGGCCCACCATCATGGGCAGCATGAGGAGCCCTGACACCGCAGCGGTTGTACCGGTGGACATCTGCAGGAACGTGGGCACGAACGCTAGAGCAGCAAACATTCCCAGGCCCAGGGTGAATCCGATGGCCGTCGAGTTGATGAAGATGCGGTTCTTGAACAGGCTCAGCGGAATGATCGGATCTTCCGCCTTGCGTTCCACCAGCACAAATGAAACCGCGGCAATAATCATCACTGCAAAGCAGGACCAGGTCAGGGGTGAGCCCCAACCGTAGAGGTGCTCACCCGCCTTGTTGGCCTTGCCGCCGAAATCGGTGAAGAAAATCATGGACGCGGTGAATATGGAGAGGAGGAACACACCGGCAATGTCAATGCGTTTGCTGGCCTTCTTGTTGGGGATTCGCAGCGCAAACCAGGCAACGAAGAAGGCACCTATACCAACCGGGATGTTGATATAGAACGCCCATTGCCACGTCAGGTGGTCAACGAAGAAGCCGCCCAACAGGGGCCCGGCTACGGCTGAAAGGCCGAAGATTCCGCCTAGCGGGCCCATATACTTACCGCGCTGATCGGCGGGAACAATGTCCGCAATGATGGCCTGGCTGAGGATCATGAGTCCGCCGCCGCCCAGCCCCTGAATGGCACGGAAAACCACAAATTCCCAGAAGCCGGTAGAGAAGGATGCTCCAGCGGAGGCCACGGTGAAAAGTGCAATAGCGATCAGGAAAAGGTTGCGCCGCCCCAGCACGTCACCGAACTTGCCGTAGATCGGCATCACGATGGTGGTAGCCAGCAGATAGGCGGTGGTGATCCACGCCTGGTTTTCCACGCCGCCGAGTTTTCCCACAATGGTGGGCATGGCCGTGGAGACGATGGTCTGGTCCAGGCTGGAGAGCAGCATTCCGGCAATCAGGGCCGAGAAGATGATCCAAATTCTTCGCTGGGTGAGCAGCAGCGGTTGGGCTGCCTTGGTTAAGGTACTCATGATTTTCCTTGGCTGGTGGTGGGGAAGTTAATGTCTTGAGAAAAAAGTTCGACGGCGGCGCGAATGTTGGTCAGGAGCAGTTCCGCGTAGTCCACGGTGCAGGTGGTATCGAAGTACTGTCCGCCGGATCTGCGGGAGATGATTCCCATCATTTGGGTGGCCAGGTTCACGACGGGATGATCAGCTGAAACGCGCTCGCGCCGGGCAATCAGGGCGGCAAATTCAGCGTCGCGATCAGCGGTGGCGCCCACCATCTTGGCCATGATTTGGGGTTCCTTGTGGATGACCTCAATCAGCTGCAACACATCTGCCCGGGGCATGGACATCTCCGCCGAGATGCCCAGCATGAACGTGACCAGGTCCTGGAGCAGGGTGGGGGAGATGTCTCCGGCGGGGGAATCTGCTCCGCCGGCTATGAAGGCCTGAACAAGTTCTTCGGAAACCTCGTCGTCAAAATGCCCAATCAGGGCGTCTTCCTTGCTGGGGAAGTAGTTGAAGAATGTACGGCGGGAAACACCGACGCGCTCACAGACTTCCTCAATGGTGTAGCCGTGTAGGCCGTTCTTGGCGGTCAGTGCACGGGCCTCGCGGGTGATGGCTGCGCGCGTTGCGGCGCGTTTGCGCTCGCGGAGGCCACCGCCGTCGTCGTTTTTTGCACTTTCACTCATGAAGTATATTTTTGCACCCGAAGCTGATTGGTGCAAACTTTTCAGCGAGTGATCTTAATCAACAAACGCGGGTGCAGATATCGACGCCAAAACGGAAGAATGACGTCGATATCTGCACCCGCGTTGAAGGAATAGGGGTGAGGTTACTGCGGGGGGCGGGTCATGGACAGTACGTCCAGAGCCGAGTCCAGCTGCTCCTCGGTGAGTTCTCCGCGCTCCACGTAGCCCAGGGCCACCACTGACTCGCGGATGGTGAGCCCGTTCTTCACGGCGTGCTTGGCAATCTTGGCTGCGTTGTCATACCCGATGAACTTGTTCAGGGGGGTCACGATGGACGGCGATGCCTCGGCCAGGAAGCGTGCGCGATCCTCGTTGGCGGTGATGCCGTCGATCATCTTGTCCGCCATGACGCGGGAGATGTTGGTGAGGAGGCGGATCGATTCCAGCAAGTTGGCTGCCATGACGGGGATGCCCACGTTGAGTTCGAAGGCTCCGTTGGTGGAGGAGAGGGCAATGGTGGTGTCATTGCCGATCACCTGTGCGGCAACCATAATGGCGGCCTCGCAGATCACGGGGTTGACCTTGCCCGGCATGATCGAGGAGCCCGGCTGCAGGTCGGGGAGGGCAATTTCGCCCAGTCCCGTGTTGGGGCCGGACCCCATCCAGCGCAGATCATTGCTGATCTTCATGATGCCGTAAGCGATGTTGCGCAGCTGGCCCGAAGCCTCGATTAAACCGTCGCGGTTGGCCTGCGCCTCGAAGTGGTTGCGGGCCTCCGTCAGGGGCAGCGCGGTGTCCTCTGCCAGCAGCTTGATGACGCGCTGGGGGAAGCCTGCGGGGGTGTTGATGCCGGTTCCCACGGCCGTGCCGCCCAGAGGGACCTCAGCCACGCGCGGCAAGGAGGACTCAATGCGCTCAATGCCGTAGCGGATCTGAGCAGCGTAGCCGCCGAATTCCTGGCCCAGGGTCACGGGGGTGGCATCCATCAGGTGGGTGCGGCCGGACTTCACTATGCTCTTGAATTCCTCAGCCTTGCGGCCCAGGGAAGCATCCAAGTAGGTCAGCGCGGGGATCAGGTCATTGAGCAGTGCATTAGTTGCAGCCACGTGCACGGAGGTGGGGAACACGTCATTGGAGGACTGTGAGGCGTTGACGTGGTCATTCGGGTGGACCACCTTGTCACTGCCAGCGGAGCTCAGTGCCTGGTTGGCCAGCTCAGCGATCACCTCATTGGCGTTCATGTTCGAGGACGTCCCGGAGCCGGTCTGGAAGACGTCAATGGGGAACTGGTCATCGTAGTCGCCAGCGGCAACCTTGTTGGCGGCGTCGGCGATGGCGTCGGCCAAGTCCCCGTCCAGCACCCCCAACTCGGCGTTCGCGCGCGCAGCAGCGGCTTTGATCTGCGCGAGGGCCTGAATGTGTGCCCGTTCCAGCGTTTTACCGGAAATGGGGAAGTTCTCAACAGCCCGCTGAGTCTGGGCCTTGTACAGAGCGTTGACCGGAACCCGGACCTCGCCCATACTGTCGTGTTCGATCCGGTACTGCTGCGTAGCAGCGTCAGTAGTCTGCGTCATGACTTCAAGAATAGCCACCGCGGCCACGTGCGAAAAACCAGCGGCTGAGTGAGTGAGAGGACGACGGCGTTG
>JABBNV010000006.1:15921-19723 GCA_019352125.1 Acidobacteriota bacterium
CCTACGTTCGACGCCGTTGGCTGGTTGCCAGCGCAGGGTTTCCAGCACTGAGTTCCAGCTTCCACCGCCGGCCTAGTGCGCCCGCCGAGGGATCAGAGGGTCCCGAAGGTGGACACCAGGTCCGCGCGGCCCTCTTGCAGCCGGTAGGCCAGCCCCACCACGGCTACCTCCTGATTTTCCACGGCAGAAGAGATGACGCGGGAGGTCTCCACCAGCCGGGCGGCAGTTTGCCGTACGTGTTCCACCACCATGTCATTGACCTCGTGCTGCCCGTTTTGCAGCGACGTCAGGACGGATGGGGTGATCCGTTCTACCAGATCTCGCATGAATCCGATCGGCATTTCCGAGGTTTCCACTGCTTCCTTGGTGGCAGTAACCGCGCCACAGCTGTCATGGCCCAGGATCACAATCAGGGGCACGTGCAGGTACTGGATGCTGTATTCCAGAGAGCCCAGCACCGCGTTGTCGATCACTTCGCCCGCGGTACGCACCACAAAGGCATCACCGAGCCCCAGGTCAAAAATGATCTCAGCTGCAAGCCGGGAGTCCGCGCAGCCAAAGATCACTGCAAAAGGATTCTGCGTCGTCACCAGTGATGCACGGTGTGTTGCGTCCTGGTTGGGGTGTGAAGACTTGCCCGCAACAAACCGAGCGTTGCCTTCCATCAGCCTTGTCCATGCCTCCGAGGGGGAGAGGGGCAGCACTGACGCGCTCACGGTTGGGTTCCCAGCGCTGCGGCGGCCAACGTCTGGAATTCAGGCATTTGTGCATCTCCCTTGAGAATGATGGTGGTTGTCCCGGCGTTGATCAGCGACGTGTCCCCGCCGGACTTCTCGCGTAAGTCCCAGATGCTGGAACCGACTGGCAGGGTGCCGTTCCCGGTAGCGTTGTCAGTGCGCTGCGCTACCCATGTGGGATTGGCCTTGTTGGTTTGCGTCAGCGAAATGAAGTGCTGATCCGCCGTCACATAACCCACCTCCCAGTAGGGAACACCATCCGCACCGGCGGAGGTCCACCGGGCGTAGTTAACGCTCCAGCCAGCGGGCAGTGCGGGTGCTGCCGGGGTGTAGCCAGCGGAGTCCTTGGCTTGAGCGGAAATGGCGCTCACGTCAACGGGTGGGCGGTATGTCTTGGCGCTTTGGCCCGGTGATAGCAGCAGTACCGGAATCACCACGGCCAAAGAGACCAACAGGGCCAGCACCATACCGATCACCGAGGCGTTCGCACGCTTGGCCGCGGCGGGTTTGAGCACAGGTTTGATGGGAGTCTGGGCCGGTTCAGCCTGGGGGTGTACATCAGTCACCTATCCATAATCGCGCATTGACGGCGGAATCACACCTTTGTCGCGACTGCGTTGCAAAGCGGCTGCGCTGCGGCTACACGGTGGTGCGCCGTGAAGAGTCATACGTCACAGGGTGAGCATAATCGCGGAACTGGCAACTATGATCGGAATGAACCACTGCCCGCTGTTCTCAATGATGAGGTCCAACGTGTCCAAAGTTTCTGCAAAGTACTCCACGCTTTCCCCGGCTCTTGCTGTGGGAGATGACGAGCCTGACCGTAATCTGGCGTTGGAGCTGGTCCGCGTCACCGAAGCTGCTGCCATTGCCGGCGGCGGCTGGGTAGGTTTTGGTGACAAGAATAAGGCCGACGGCGCTGCCGTGGACGCCATGCGCTCCCTCCTTTCAACCGTGCACTTCAACGGGGTGGTGGTGATTGGTGAGGGCGAAAAGGATGAGGCCCCCATGCTCTATAACGGGGAGCAAGTAGGAGATGGCTCCGGCCCCGAATGTGACGTGGCCGTTGACCCCATTGACGGAACCCGGCTCACCGCCTTGGGTATCAACAACGCGCTGGCCGTCCTAGCCGTCGCGGAGCGCGGCACCATGTTTGACCCTTCCGCCGTGTTCTACATGGAGAAGCTGGTCACCGGTCCCGAGGCCGCGGACATGGTGGACTTGCGCCTACCCGTGAAGCAGAATCTGCACCTCATTGCCAAGGCCAAGGGCGTCAAGGTCAATCAGCTCAACGTGATGGTGCTGGATAGGGATAGGCACAAGGGGCTCATTCAGGAAATTCGCGACGCGGGTGCCCGTACCAAGATAATTTTGGACGGCGACGTAGCTGGCGCCATAGCTGCGGCACGTCCCGGTACCGGAGTGGATGCGCTGATGGGTATTGGCGGCACACCAGAAGGCATCGTGGCCGCGTGTGCCATCAAGTCCCTGGGCGGCGTCATTCAGGGCCGATTGTGGCCAACCAGCGATGACGAAAAGCAGAAGGCGCTCGACGCCGGTCATGACCTTGACCGGGTGCTCGCCACCAATGATTTGGTCACCAGCGATAACTGCTACTTCGCAGCCACCGGCATCACCGACGGTGATTTGCTCAAGGGCGTGCGCTACAACAAGGACAGGGTGCTCACCCAGTCCATCGTGATGCGCTCCAAGTCAGGCACTATTCGCTTTGTGGACGGCGAGCACCAGGCACACAAGTGGGAGTCCTACGCCCGCCAAAACTGACGCGTCAAAGCTGAGGCACGGCCCCACCCGGGGCCGCGCACAGCGAGCGGACCAACTTCCTCCCGGTAGGCTGAACGTATGACGTTGCGGGTTGAAGTATGCACACAGAAGAATGTTTGGGACGCACAGGTGAACGCCCAGAGCGGGCACCCCATGCAACTGTGGGGTTGGGGCGAAACCAAGGCGCACCATCACTGGAACGTTGAGCGGATCCTTCTGCACGACGACGACGCGAGCGCTAGCACAACCGGTGGCAGCACCCCTGGCGGCGACGCGGGCTCGGATGTGGGCGCGGGAGCAGCAGCCAGCTCAGTGGTGGGCTCAGCGCAAATTCTGTACCGGCCACTGCCGTACCCCTTCCGATCGCTGGCGTACCTTGCCCGCGGCCCGCAGGGCGTTGCGGGGCGCGAGCGTGACGTGCTGGACGCCGTCGCTCTTCATGTGAAGTCCACCCGAGGCAGCGTGGCGCTCAGTGCGGAACCCGACGTTGACGCCGATTCTCCCTGGACTGCGGCCCTGACCGCCTCTGGCTGGGTGCGCAGCGAGAACACCATTTTGATTCCGCGCACGCTGATCCTGGACCTGTCGCAGAGCGACGATGAGCTGCTGGCGGCCATGACCAAGAAAACGCGGCAGTACATCCGCAAATCCGGGCGCGAAGAACTTGAGTATCGCCGGGTAGAGCCGAGCGAGATTCCGGCGTGTCTGGCTGTGTACAAGGAAACGGCTCAGCGGGCGGGCTTTGGTATCCACCAGGACGATTACTACGCGGATATTCAGCGTTTTTTGGGCGAGGATTCCCCCATATTTGCGGCATTCAAGGGCGCCGAAGTGGTGGCATTCTTGTGGCTGGCATCCAGTGACGCCACGGCGTTTGAGCTCTACGGTGGCATGAACTCCACCGGCAGTGAGCTGCGCGCCAATTTCTCGCTGAAATGGCTGGCCATCACCGCCATGAAGGAACGCGGCGTAAAGCGCTATGACTTCAATGGTCTCTTGAATGACGGTGTTTCCCAGTTCAAGTTTGGTTTTGCCGGTCACGAAAACATGTTGGCAGGCACGTGGGACAAGCCGCTCTCCCCGTTGTACCCGTTGTACGCCAAGGGTCTGCCGCTGGCCAGGAAATCGCTGCGCAAAGCACAGCAAGGCGCAGCCGCCGTACGCGGAACGCTTCGTGGCAAGCTACGAGCGATGGTCAAGCGCGGCAGCTAGCCGTGCGCCGTGGCGCCCAGCCCGTGAAGCGGGTTTGGGGAGCGTTGTCAGCCGTTTGCCCCTGCCCC
>JABBNV010000006.1:19733-25733 GCA_019352125.1 Acidobacteriota bacterium
AGCCGCTTGCCCCGGCCCCGGCCTCGGTGCCGTTGACGGTCACGGCAAACAGCACTGTCTCAGTGAGCTCCGTGGAGAGTTCCTGACTTTGGGGCGCGGAGTTGTAAGTGTGTGCCATCACCGGATCCTCGTTGGCCGGGATGAACACGCTCTGGCCGCGACTCAGCACCAGATCCCCAGTGGGCGAATCCAGCAACGCTGCACCGGAAATAGCCAGCACCAGCAGGGGGCCGTGTTGTGCCAATGGAACCGGGCTGGAATCCGCAGCCAGCGTGATGCGTTGCAGCTGAAACTCCCCAAACGGCGGGGTGTACAGTTCCTGGCCCAGATCCGTTTCGTTGGGGGTCAGCAGGGGCACCGGCAGCGCCCGGAAGTCTACAGTTTTTAGTAGCTCGGGCACGTCCACGTACTTGGGGGTGAGCCCGCCACGCAGCACGTTGTCACTGCTGGCCATCACCTCTATACCTAATCCGGAGAGGTACGCATGGATGTTGCCGGCGGGCAGGTACAACGTCTCCCCGGCCTTGAGGGAAACCCGGTTGAGCAGCAGGGAAATCAGCACGCCCGGGTCCGTGGGGTAGTCATTCGCGAGAGACACTACGGTACTGAGCTCGGTTGTATAACTGGCTGTTTCAGTGCTCAGTGGAGCGCCAGCTTTCAGCACTGACACCACTGCGGCCACGGCGCTGGCTGCATCCTCACCGGCTGAGATCAGTGTGTTGAATGCCGCGCGCAGGGCGGATTCCTCATCCGCAGAATCAACTTCGTCATCTGAGCCAGCTGCATCCGAAGTCGCCGAAGCTTCCGTTTCCAACCCGGCACCGCGCAGCTGTTCCAGCACCTGGTTCAGCAGCGGGGGGACCTCGCGGTGTGCGGCCAGCAGAGAATCGCGCAGCAGGGTGAAAACGGCTGCAGATTGGGCCACCGGGCGGAACCCGCAGAGCGCCTCGAAGGGGCTCAAGGCCAGAATCATCTCCGGCTTGTGGTTATCATCCTTGTAATTGCGCTGGGGATCATCCAGCGCCACCCCAGCGGCCTGTTCGGCTGCATAACCGGCACGCGCCTGCTCCAATGTGGGGTGCACCTGCAGAGACAGGGGAGCGCCTGCGGCCAGGACCTTCATCAGGTACGGCAGCCTGTCCCCAAAGAGGGTTCGAGAAGCGGTGCCCAGCGTGGCTTCCGGATCCGCTGCGATCAGCTCATCCAGGCCCGTGGTGCTGCCATCTGGATGCGCCACTATGGAGGGTGCTTGCGGGTGGGCTCCGATCCACATTTCCGCCTCTGGCCCACCGGTTGCCTCAGTGCCCAGCAAGGCCGGTATTGCCGTCGTCGAGCCCCAAGCATAGGGGCGGATCTCATTGGTGAGTGAATGCATTATTTCCCCCGTCCCGGGCTTAGCCCGGTGTGCAGCTTCCGTTATTGCCTATGAGTTCTTCCAGAGTTGCGTCATCCCCAGCGACGGCCAGCTGCTGCAAGTACTTGGCACTCAGAGCAGGAGCCGCGGGAGCCGCTGGCTGCGCCGGTGCCGCAGGGGCTGCGCTAGTGGCTGGAGCTGCCGGCGCCGCGGACGTCGACTGTGGCCCAGTTGCAGGCGTGCCGCCGTCGGCCGGGGCTTGTGATACTGAACCATCCGCAGCGTGGGTATCTACCGTGCCCGCCAAAATATCCTTGACGCTGTTGTGAATCACGCCGTAATCCGGGCTAGCCACAAAGTTGCGGTCAAAGAACGGCGGCCCAATGGTGTACTTGGTGACGGACTGGGACTTGGTCTTCAACGCCAGGGACAGGAAACTGCCAATCTGGGTGTTGGAGATATTGGATTCAATCACCTTGGCACCGGCGGATGCGATCGTATCGAACTTGGAGAGCACGGTGGCCGGATCCATCTGCTTGACCATGGCCTGCATGATGCACTGCTGGCGGGCGCTGCGGGCGTAATCCGTGGCCCACTGGCGCGAGCGTGCATACCAGAGTGCATGGTTACCATCGAGTTTCTGCTCACCGGGGGCAATCCAGCCCGTGGGGGGCAAATGATTGCCTGTGCCTGTCGGGTCGTCACCACTGAGGGGAACCCAACCGCCCGCGTTGATGCTCACGCCGCCCAGGGCGTCAATGAGTTGTGAGAAGCCGGCCATATCCACCAGCACATAGCCTTGAACGTCGAGTCCCAGGATGCCACTGGCCGCGTCCATCATGCCCTCTGCACCGGGATCTGCAGCGCCGGGAAATGCATCCGCATGGTTGGTGGCAACGTCACTGTAGAAAGCGTTCAGAATGCAGCTATTGGTGGGATCATTCGGGCAGACAAAACCCTTCGGGTAGTACTTGTGCAGGGGTGAACTGTCCGGAACTATGGCGGGTTGGAAATTGCGCGGAATGCTGATGGTGGTGGCCTTGCCCGTCTTCGCGTCTACGCTGACCACCATGATGCTGTCTGGTCGCCTGCCGTAGCGCCCCGCACCCGCGTCCCCACCCATGATCAAGAAGTTGTAGCGCCCATTCGAAGGCTGCATGTCTGGGTGGCTCGCGAAGATGCTGCTGATGGCGTTGCGGCTGGAGTTGATCAGATACGCGCTCACACCCAGAGTCCCGGAGGTGACGACCACCAACGCCACCAGCGCCCCGGCAACAATCCCGCGCATGCGCGGAGCCAACAACACGGGCTTGATAATCCGCAGGGTGTCCACGAAGAGGAAGGCCCAGCCAATGGCCAGGAGCACTAACACGATGATGACAAAGATGGAGAGGATGGGGTTCGTCACCAGGCTCAACAAGGTTTCACGGCTGAACAGCGCCAGCAGGAGGGTAATGATCAGCAGGCCCCAGACCACAAAAGTCACAGTCAGGGCCCGGCGGCCCAGCTTCTTGTTTCCGGCGGCCACCTGAGCGCTTCCGGGAACAAAAAGCGTCATTGCCAAGAGCATGAACGCGCGCTTGATGCGCATAGGGGCAGACGCGTTTTGCGGATAGCGGACGGGATCCGTTAATACGGGTGGGTTCGTAGATGCCTTGACTATGTTGGGGCTGGAGATCTGCATTGGCGCTTAGCCCTTTCCCGCGGCTTTGCTGGCCGAATCGCCGCTGTTGTCTCCGTCTGAATTGCCGTCTTCCTGTGGGAAGACCTGGCTGACTTTGGCTCTCAGCGAGGCACCCTTGGCGCTGGCAGCGGCACTGAGTTCGTGCGCAAAATCCGCCAGATCCTCGCGGAGTTTCGCGGCAAGTTGGTCAGTACCGGAGGCCAGCATCCGCACGGCAAGCAGCCCGGCGTTCCGGGCCCCGCCAATGGAGACCGTAGCCACCGGTACCCCGGCGGGCATCTGCACAATAGAAAGGAGTGAGTCCATGCCGTCCAGCGTTTTCAGGGGGACGGGAACTCCGATCACGGGCAGAACGGTCACTGCAGCCAGCATTCCTGGCAGGTGGGCAGCGCCACCGGCACCGGCAATAATCACCCGTAGGCCACGGGCGGCAGCATTCTGGCCATAGGCGATCATCTCCGTGGGCATCCGATGTGCCGAGACCACGTCCGCCTCGAAGCCGATGCCAAATTCCGCTAGGGCTTCCGCCGCGGCCTCCATCACGGGCCAGTCCGAATCGGACCCCATCACTAGCCCCACCAGGGGAGTGCTGTTCATAGTGCTCATCAGTCGTGACCGTTCGTTGTGTTCGTATCGTCCGGGTGCACATGGCTCGGCCCATCGCGCAGAATGCTGGCAACCAACCCAGCACGACGGCGCAACTCACCTACGCCGTCGTCCTGCGTTCCCAGCACATTGACATGGCCAATCTTGCGACCGGGGCGTACGGATTTGGCGTAGTTGTGGATCTTGACGGTCGGTTCAGCAGCCAACGCCGCGGGGTAGGCCGCAAACAAGTCCTCATTGGCGCCGCCCAAGAAGTTCTTCATCACGGCTATCGGTGCCAAGGCGTCCGTGGCGCCCAGCGGCAGGTCCAGTACGGCTCGCAAATGCTGCTCGAATTGGCCGGTCACGGCGCCATCCATGGTCCAGTGGCCCGTGTTGTGCGGGCGCATGGCGAGTTCATTGATCATGAACCCGACGCCGCGGCCCGGCGTTTCAAATAGCTCCGCAGCCATCACTCCCGTGACATCAAATGCTGTGGCAATTCTCACGGCGGCCTCTTCGGCGGCAATGGCCACGGCCGTCTCCAAGCCGGGCGCGGGCGCAATCACCTCGTCGCAAACACCGGCCACTTGAATGGACTCGGCCACGGGCCAGGCTTTCGCATCGCCGGAGGGATTCCTGGCTACCATGGCGGAAAGCTCGCGGCGGAAATCAACCTTCTCCTCCGCCAGCAGAGGAGAGGCCGCGGCAAACCAATCGCTGGTAGTCGCGGCAGCCTCGGCGTCGTCAATAATCCGCACGCCCTTGCCGTCGTAACCGCCGCGCGGCATCTTCAGCACCACGGGCCAGCCGTGTGCCGTGCCAAATGCGGCCAACTCTGCGGGATTCGCGACGGCGGCCCAGACTGGGTTGGGCAGGCCCAGTTCATCAATGGCCGCGCGCATCACCAGCTTGTCCTGCGCGTGGATCAGCGCCTGCGGCCGCGGCTGCACATTCACGCCATCCGCCAGCAGGGCTTCCAGATGCTCATTGGGCACATGCTCGTGGTCAAAGGTCAGCACGGTGCAGCCCTGCGCAAAAGTTTTCAGCGTGGCCAAATCCGTGTAGTCACCCACCGTGGAGTGGGCCACAGCGCTCACAGCGCTTACGTCCGGGGCCTCGGCCAGCACCCGAAGTTCTATGCCCAGCGCCACTGCTGCCGGGGCCATCATGCGGGCCAGCTGGCCACCGCCAACTACGCCAATTACGGGAAAAGTCACAGGCACAGCCTACCGAACTCTCCGGCAGGAGCCGGGTTGCGGCGTGCCCAGAGGGGCAGTTAAGGGGCACTTTAAGGCGTTTGCCCAGAGTTTCATCGTAGAATAGTTAGTCGGTCGCATATTTGGCCTGCCTAGCCTAGGGCTTCCATGAGCTTTGGATGGACCGTAGCGAGCGAACACGAACCCCGCACGCCAGCCCAGAGTATGCGCGGATCGCGGATGTGAAAGAGGAATTTAGTGCAGGGAATCATCGAGCGAGTCCGCGGACTCATCGCGTTATTGTGGCGCGAAGTAGCCAAGTTTGGCGTGGTCGGCGGCCTCGGTTGGGTGATCGATAACGGTATATATGCAATCCTCTGGCATGGCCCTATGAGTGACAGCACCATTAAGGCCCGTGTGGTCTCCACCACCATTGCCACACTGTTCTCTTGGTTCGCCAATCGCTACTGGACCTTCCGGCACCGTCGCGGCACCAAGCCGTGGCGCGAATTCGCGATGTTCATCATTATGAACGCCATCGGACTTGGCATCGTCATTTTGTGCCAGTGGATTTCGCGCTATGTGCTGGGCTACACCACCTTCACGGCGGACTTCATCTCCGGCGGTGTGATCGGCCTGATCCTTGGTACCATCTTCCGCTTCCTGGCCTATCGCTTCTTCGTCTTCAATGACGAGCTAGACACGGAACAGGGTTACTCACGTGACCGGGAACTGATTGAGGCCAAGCACCATGCGGATCAGTAACCTGCTGTAATCCTTTCAGCCGCAACGAACTTCTCGGTGACGTCCAGCTCTGGGTGAACCAGCACCACCGAGCCGCCGGCCAGCCAGACATTAAGGGCCTGCCGGACTGTTTCGACCAGCGTAGTGGCCCGCAGCAGGGTTCGCTGCGGTGCTGTATCTGCGCTGGTGCCCACCCACGAATCCAAGACCTCCCCGTAGGTCACAGCTGTTTCGTCGTAGCGTACGGCCACGTCTACATCAGTGGGAGTTTCGTCCGGGAAATAGACGTCTCCGAATGCCCGCACCTGCCCCGAATAGTCGATAGTTCCCACAGGCAAGTCCCCGCGCCACCGTAGCTCCAGCGCACCCAATGCCACCGCCACCTGCAGATCACCAGCAGGCGCACCGGTGGGGTCAGCCGTGGCCACCACATC
>JABBNV010000006.1:25743-28256 GCA_019352125.1 Acidobacteriota bacterium
CGCTGTGGGCGGAGGGTGATCCGCCGTCGTCGTTGTTGTTGGCGGTGCCCGCGAAAACAACCGTTGCTCCACACTGCCATGCTGCCAGCGCCCAGCAGAGCGCACGCCAGTGGGCCGGCAGATCAAGCCCCACCGTTACGGATGGTGCCGCGTCCAGTTCCTCTACCAAAAAGTTGGTGGTTTTGGCCACCCAGTTATCCAGCACTCGGCCAGAGAGCTCCACCCGTTCCGAGTCCGGCCCGTACCAGGTCAACCGGGGGGACGTAGCGGCGTGAGTGCGGAATTCGTGCAGCAACTGGGGGACAGATTGGCTCATCCCACCAGTCAACACCATCAGCGCCCCTCATGTTTGGAGCACCTTTGGCATGCCGGCCGTTACTTAGCCTCGGGAACGGTTACTTGGCCTCGGCAATGGTCGCGAGCAGCGCATGGCTTTCCGCGATATAACGATCCGCGAAAGCGGGGTCACTGACTTGCGGGGATGCCTTCACCGGCTTGCCCTTTCCTCGTAATAAATGCCCGTTGCAGCCGACGGATCCGTCAACGTACCCGCGGGTACTGCCGGGCAAGCGAGACGACAGCGGCCAGGTGCCGTGCTTGGACGTGGCAAACGTGTCGAAGCCCGTATGGGTTGAGCCGCCATCCGCGAATTCGCCGCGCCCGCCCGCCGCCGCAGACGCGCCCGCCGGAACAGAGAGGTACCGCGAGCCGCGGAAACCGGCCCCCGTTGCCGGTTTCCGCTCCAGGTCCTCGACGTCGGACGCGGTGAATGTCACCGTGGCACCATCCGGCAGATGTGGGATCGGGGCGTCCGTGAACGCCGGCAGGCCCAGGTAGTTGGTGGCGGGCAATATCCCAGCCCTGTTTGCTCACACCACCTTTGGTCTGCATGCCACCCGCGTTATTTGCGACGCCGGCAATCGGCAGCCCGGGTGCCGCAATCTGCTCCGCGGCACTACGAACACTGAGAACGTCCGCGAAATCGGCATCGACGGATGTTGCGTTGCCTTGGGGAGGCTCGTTTGTTTCTTTCTCAGGTTCGCGGAGTTTGCCCGGGTCACGGCCCACCAGCAAAGCTATTCCGCGGTGTGCCAGTTCCCTGGCTGCTCGGCGGCCGATTCCGGAAGTGGGACCAGTCATGACCCAGACCTCGTTCTGTTGGGTGATGGTGTTGGACATGGTGTGTTCCGCTGTAGGAGTGGCTGCGGGGTTGGCCCGCCAGCACGCGCCAGACTGCCTCGAAGGCAGCCTCGCTCCGCGCCTCGGGTTCGGATGGATTCCGGATGAGCGAGTCCGTGGTGGCATCGGCGATAGCGCCGGTCACAGCCAACACGAACTGAATCGGCAAGTCAGCCAAGGGGCCCCCGCGGCTGCGCTCAACCAGCGGGGCCATGCCTTGCTGCGATTCACGTACCAGGCTGAGGCTCTGGGCGCTGATGTCATCCGAGACGTCAAGCTGCGCCAGTGTCCGGCGGAGGGTAGCGCGTCATCACCAAGGACTAATTCCCCAGCGAACTGCGCCCCCTCCGATGCGCATGTCCAGTTTTCTAGCGCTCCGGTGGACATATTGGTGTTATGTCCACCGGAGCGCTGAATAAAGGGACATGCGCAACTTGCTTGGGGTGATTTAGCTCACAGTTGTTGGGCGCTGTTATCGTGCTGTAATCAAAAAATTCCCAGAAATTCAGTGATTTACTTCTGGTTTGGCAAAAAGCATTGCGCCACGCCGACATCCTGCGGATTATTCCCGGGCGTGGCGCGGCGCTGGCTGTCAGCGATGATGATTATCATCTCCCTGCCGCTTGACGGGAACCGTATTACACGCGTGTAATTAGATCAACGAAAGCCAATGCCAATGGCCGGACTGCTGGGGAAACCGCTACGGCGGTAAAAAGAGTTTCCTTGTGACTGCGGCGGAGACATCAGGAGGACCACATGGGACACAACAATAAGGTCGGCCCTTTGAGGGCTGGGCCGCGTACCGCGGGTTCATCCGCGCTAGCCGCCGACGAACAGCAGGCGTTGGCCGCTGCTGCATCCACGGCGTACCGCACCAGGGGTGTCCCCTCGGACTGGTTTATTGACCCAGCGGATCCGGATGCCGCCGAGCGTTTTGAATCAGCCGGAAAGACCTCACTTGATGACGCCGCCACGGCTTTCCTGGCGGCTCACGAGGCTCTCGAAAACGGTGAAGCTCTTCTTGACCTGCCCACCCAGGCCCCGGGCGAGATGCTGGTCCCGGCGCAGCAGCCACTGAGCCAGCCCGTCTGGATTGGCCTGCCGCTAAGCACTGAGAGTTTTGATGACGAGGGGGATCTTGGCTGGCAGAGCGATGCTCTCTGCGCGCAGACGGACCCCGAAGCGTTTTTCCCCGAAAAGGGTGGTTCCACCCGCGATGCCAAGAAGGTCTGCGGTTCGTGCAACGTACGTTCGCAATGCCTGGAATATGCGCTCGCGAATGATGAGCGGTTTGGTATTTGGGGCGGTTTGTCCGAGCGCGAACGCCGCCGGCT
>JABBNV010000218.1 GCA_019352125.1 Acidobacteriota bacterium
GTTTTCCTTGGGCCGGATTTCCAACACAAACCGCGGCTTGCCATCAGCTGCCGGAGTGCCCAGCTTGAGCCCCCGGCGCTGGCCAACAGTGAAGCCGTTGGCGCCTGGGTGTGAACCGACAGTGGCACCGTCAACATCCACAATTTCACCCGTGGTCATCTCGATTTTCTCCGCCAGCCAGCCACGCGTGTCGCCGTCGGAAATGAAGCAAATATCATGGCTGTCAGGTTTCTTCGCCACTGACAATCCACGCCGCTCCGCTTCCGCACGGACCTCAGCCTTGGAAGGAGTGTCTGCTAGTGGGAACATTGAATGCTTCAACTGCTCATGGGTCAACACGCCCAGAACATAGCTCTGGTCTTTGGCCCAATCCGCCGCGCGGTGCAGCTCCATGTTGCCGTCTGTATCAGTGATCACCTTGGCATAGTGCCCGGTGCATACCGCATCGAAGCCCAGGGCGAGTGCCTTTTCCAACAAGGCAGCAAACTTGATCCGCTCATTGCAGCGCATGCACGGGTTCGGTGTGCGGCCAGCAGCGTATTCGTCAATGAAGTCCTGGACTACGTCCTCTTTGAATCGTTCAGAGAAGTCCCACACGTAGTATGGAATACCCAACTTTTCACAGGCCCGCCAGGCATCGGTTGAGTCCTCGATGGTGCAGCAGCCACGACTTCCGGTGCGCAAGGTTCCGGGCATGCGCGAGAGCGCCAAGTGCACGCCCACCACTTCGTGACCAGCCTCGACGGCTCGGGCTGCGGCAACGGCAGAATCTACCCCACCGCTCATAGCTGCTAATACCTTCACTACACAAAATCCTTTGTCATTGCTGTCCTAAATCGTCATTGCTGTTCTAAATCCCGCTGTTCCAGCACCTGCTCAGATGCCCAGAGCGGCTAAAAACTCAGCCCGGTTCCGGCCGTTTGAATACTGCTCAATTGCCCGGCCATGCCCGCTTTTTTGGCACTAGCGTGCACATCAGCCACTACGGCTACAAAGCTTTCAACGTCTTCAGCCGTGGTTGTATGCCCGAGGCTGAATCGCTGCGCGCCCCGAGCTTCGTCCTCACTGAGGCCCATGGCCAACAACACGGTGGATGGGCGGGGCACTCCAGCGGTGCACGCTGAGCCCGTAGAGGTTTCGAATCCCGCCATATCCAACAGAAACAGCAGTGAATCCCCCTCGCAGCCGGGGAAGGTGAAATGAGCGTTGCCTGGCAGGCGATCGGTGACGGAGCCACGGAGCACCGCCTCGGGTACCTCCCGCCGCACGCCAGCAATCAGCGCATCTCGGAGTTCGCTCAGGCGGGTTACCTCTGCGGGGAGATTCGCGATGGCGTCCTCCGCCGCAGCAGCGAACGCGGCGATCGATGCCGTATCCAAGGTGCCGGAGCGTACGTCCCGTTCCTGGCCACCACCGTGTTGCACGGGTGTGAGCTTGATGGACCGCCCCAACAACAGCGCCCCCACCCCTACGGGGCCGCCAATTTTGTGTCCACTGATCGACATGGCAGCAAGCCCGGAGGCCTTGAAATCAACAGGCACGGACCCAAACGCCTGAACAGCGTCCGAGTGCACCGGAATGCCATACTCCGAAGCCAGGGCGACGACGTCGGCAACGGGCTGAATGGTGCCCACCTCATTGTTGGCCCACATGACGCTCACCAAGGCGATCCGCTCCGGGGCGGCAGCCAACTCCGTGGCCAGTACATCCAGCCGGATGCGGCCCTCTGCGTCAACAGGAATCCAGACAACCTCGGCACCCTCGTGCGCCTCCAGCCACGTCACCGTATCCGTCACAGCGGGATGTTCCACTGCGGAAACGAGCACGCGGTTGCGAGCGGCGTCCGCGTCACGACGGTTCCAAAACAGCCCCTTGACGGCCAGATTGTCCGCTTCGGTGCCGCCGGAGGTAAAGATGATTTCTGAAGAGTGTGCACCGGCAGCGTTCGCCAATGTCTCCCGGGCTGCCTCCACCACACTGCGGGCGCGACGGCCAGCCCCGTGCAGCGATGACGGGTTGCCGCTACGGCCAAGTTCTTGCGTGAGTGCGGCTAACGCAGGCCCGCTAAGGGGCGTAGTTGCCGCATGGTCTAGGTACACGGGCACCCACCAATTCTACAACCCGGCCGCACCTTCAACTTCCGGCATTCCGGGGTTCACAGAGTGGACGCCATTAGGGACATTGTTTCCACCCCACCTACTCTCATGAGAACAATATGGGCAAAGGAATCGAGGACAGAACTTTAGTGGGCAAGCCAAGTACGACGACGGCGGCAGCAGCGCCTGCGCAGCCAGCCAGCGCGCGTGCGTGGTTCATGCTGACGCTGTCCGTGCTGGCACAAAGCGCCAGCGCCATGCTCGTGAACGGCGTGGCCTTCCTGATCCCCTCGTGGCGACACGAACTGAGTTTCACGCTGGTTCAGGCTGGTTTCCTGGTGGCCATGCCCGTGGCCGGGACCATGTGCGCCTTGATTATCTGGGGCGCGATGACGGCCCGATTCGGCGAGCGCTTCTCCCTCACTGCCGGCCTGGCTGGCACCGCTGCTGGTGCTCTAGGCGCCGCGCTGAGCTCAAACGTCATCCTCATGGGAGCGCTACTGTTCGTTGCCGGGGCTTTCGCCGCCAGCACCAACTCCGCCGGTGGACGCGTAGTAGTGGGCTGGTTTCCCCCGCACCGACGCGGCCTCGCCATGGGAATCCGGCAAATGGCGCAGCCGCTGGGAGTCGGAATCGCCTCACTCCTCTTGCCGGCCGTTGCTGGGGTCTGGGCAGTCAGTGGCGCGCTTGCCGCACTGGCTGTGGCGGCGGCATTAATGGCGATGATGTGCGGAATCTGGGTCAAGAACCCTCCCCGCAAGGGCTCGTCGCACCCCCTGGCTGCTGCGAATCCATACCGCGGGAGCTGGTTTCTGTGGCGCATTCACGGAGTCTCAGCACTGTTGGTGGTACCGCAATTTACAGTCTGGACGTTCGCCTTGGTGTGGCTCCTGACGGATCAGTCCCTTGCCCCCGCCGCGGCCGGCGCCATTGTGGCTGTTGCCCAAATTGCCGGAGCGCTGGGGCGGATCGGAGTGGGGGCGATCTCGGACCGCGTCGGGAGCCGACTGCGGCCGCTGCGGTTCGTGGCTGTTGCGGCCTGCATCTCCATGCTGGCCTTGGCCTTGAGCGACTGGCTCACTTCCCCGTTGTCCATCGCGCTGCTGATCGTTGCCTCCGTTATAACAGTGGCAGACAACGGCCTGGCATTTACCACGGTGGCTGAGGTGGCTGGCCCGTTTTGGTCCGGCCGGGCGCTGGGAACCCAAAACACTGCGCAATTCCTGGTGGCAGCAGCCGTGCCCCCGGCGATCGGTGCCTGCATTACGCTGCTGGGGTTCCCCGCGACCTTTGCAATTGTGGGCCTCTTCCCGGCGCTCGCCGTCCCCCTGATCCCCCACGCTAGTGCGGAAGTTGTCGCTAAAAGCCGTCTTTAGCGACAACTTCCGCACCGGGGATTCAAAAATGTGACGTCAGGCCCACGCAGGAACGCTGATTCCCAGCGAACCGGGTACGGTGGTGACTGACTCACACATTCCACTCCAGGAGGTCCGGTGAAGGTATCCCCCGCCTCGGCACTGCAGGATCCTGCTTCACCTTTTGTCTCGCCTCAACTTGCTCATCCAGTCCACACGTTCGGGAACCGCACGCTTGATTTTCGACGTCAGATTGCCGTCATGGCCATTGTGAATCGCACCCCGGATTCGTTTTACGACGGCGGCAGGACCTTTGCGCTCGACGCGGCTGTGACGGCTTCTTTGCAAGCAGTGGCCGACGGCGCCGATTGGCTGGATATTGGCGGCGTCCCGTTTGCGCCGGGGCCGCCGTTGAGCGCTACAGAGGAAGCAGCCCGGGTGGTGCCCGTGGTCAAGGCTGTGTCAGCCGAGTCTGATGTGATCATCTCCGTGGATACATTCCTCCCCGAGGTGGCTCGGCTCGCGTTGGAAGCGGGCGCCCACGTGATCAATGACACCACGGGCCTGGCCCATCCGGAGCTGGCCCGGGTGGTTGCGGACGCCGGGGCCCACCTAGTGATCACGCACAGTTTGGCGGCTCCGCGGACTGTCTACCCCCGCCCGCAGTACACAGACGTGGTGCGCGAGGTAGCGGAGTTCCTCAACCGGAAAACCGAGGAAGCTCTGGCTTTGGGCCTGACGCCAGAACAGTTGATCATTGACCCCGGGCATGATCTGAACAAGAACACCCTTCACTCTCTGGAACTGACACGGCGGTTCAGCGAGATAGCTGCACTGCCGTACCCGGCTCTGGCTGCCGTGTCCAACAAGGACTTCATTGGGGAAACGCTGAACCAGGCCAAAACCGAACGGACGGATGCGTCCCTTGCGGCGGCGGTGATTTGCATTCTCTCCGGAGCACGAATTGTTCGCATGCACAACGTTGCCGCAGCAGTTTCTGCGGTCCGCCTCACCGAGGCGACATTGGGCTGGCGGGAACCTGCGCATCTGAAGCACAATATGGGCGATCAGAATGAGCCGGCCAACTCATGAACGGCATCCAGCAGATTTTCCCCCAGACACCGTCCCCAGCCCAGTCCATTGCGGATACCGAGCTCACGGATGAGTCGCTCTTGGCGGCCTACCAACCGCCTCAAGACCAACCGTGGTTGAGCTTCAATTTTGTCTCCTCTCTGGACGGTGCTGCCACGGTTCGCGGGCGTTCTGGAGGCTTAGGAAACGATGCGGATCAGCGGATTTTCAAACTGCTCCGCTGCCACGCTGACGTGATTCTGATAGGTGCGCAGACAGTCCGGGTGGAGGGATACACCGGGGAACTTGTTGATGAGGCTGCACAGCGTTGGCGCGAACGCCATGGCAAACCTGCGCACCCACCGTTGGCCATAGTCTCCGGTAGCCTGGCCCTGGACCCAACCTCAGAGCTGTTCACCGCTGC
>JABBNV010000219.1 GCA_019352125.1 Acidobacteriota bacterium
TCGGACTGTGTCGTATTGGTGCCGGACTGGGCCGGATTGGGGATGTTTTGGGAAGTTCCCTGTGTTTGTAGGGGTGAAAGTCTGGTTCGAATCCCACCTCGGGCACAGAGCATCGTCGCAGGTCAGGTACCTGTTTCGGGTGTTTTTGCGGGTTTTTGGGTGTGTACAGTGTACAAACCCTTTCCTGCGTTAAAAGTTGGCGGGTTCCCTACGAGTCCATGACGCACGCCCTAACGCTGTTGAGCATGATGTGCTCCCTTTTCTCCTGAATTATTGCTGACCGATTTTCCGATCTACATACTCATGGGTAGGGGAGCGGGGAACTACATGACCTGGTGGCTTAGGCATAGAGGTGCAAGATGGGAGTCAGATGCAGATCGAGTGACAACGAAACCTTGGGCGGACCCCATCTTGACGGTGATGATGGGAGTATGCCGTGGGCGGCGTGACTCGCATCGACCAAACTTCCATAAATTCGGGTTCTTCGTCGTATGTTTTGCCTTCCATCTGCGCGTCCCGATCCTGCTATGCGCACCATCGTTTATCCGAGAATTCATCAAGAATCCGTGGAAGACACAGGCCTCGCAATAAAAGAGGCAAGGCAAAGTTTGCTGGTCCACTAGTCTGATTGCACTACCGGACACGGAGAGTAAAACCCCTCGTTGCCACCTAGCGTTCCCGAAACTCACAAACCAATGGATCTCGAACCAGTGGTTGGGCAAATGATTCGCCAGGTCGGTGATCGTTCCAGCCAGATAGGCCAATTTCTGACGCTCGGCGAGCGCGAAAATCCTGCCCTTCAAAGTCGATGCCCGACGCTGCCAAATGGTCATTTACCAACTCATGGGGTTGGCACGGTCCGAACATCCACTGTCTCCGGTCCACCATCCGCTTGAGCAATAGCGAATTCCGCGCAACCCGCGGGGCAGAATAGATGCATGTCCATTATAAAATCGATCCTGTTGTTCGTGCTTGCTGCCGTAGCCGAAATCGGCGGGGCTTGGCTGGTGTGGCAGGCCGTTCGGGAGGGCCGAGCTTGGTGGTGGGCAGGAATAGGCGTCATCGCCTTAGGCCTGTACGGTTTCGTTGCGACATTGCAGCCGGAAGCCAACTTTGGTCGGATCCTGGCTGCGTATGGTGGTGTGTTTGTTGCTGGCTCCCTGGCTTGGGGCATCGTCTTCGACGGGTTTCGCCCTGACCGCTGGGACTACACCGGTGCATTCATTTGCCTGATGGGGGTGGCTGTGATAATGTTCGCCCCGCGTGGAAGCGCTGTTTAGGTCAGTCTGGCCCGGCATCTTCGGCCCATCTGACTCGGTGAGTCATAGGCGTACGACGCAAAGTTGCTCCTACGGTATCTTTTTGACAAAGAGCTACTCAAGTCATACCAAAATCTACGAGTCCGTGGATCAAGGTGGCACCGGCCCACGTTTCAAAAACCGCTGACCTGCAGTCTGAGTGTTTGAAAGTGGCCTCGAGAGAGGTCATTGTCGCTTAATTCTTCAAAAGGGGACCTGCCCGTGGTTTGTTTTTAGTTTTGGAAAGAATTTTTTTGTGGACCGGTGGAAATGCTGGGTGTCCGTCAGTCCGTGGCTTCTTGTAGCCCAAATTTTGCAAGTTTTAGGGTGTGGTCACTGTCCACACCCTTCCTGCGTTAAAGATGATAAGGGTTCCTTCGTGGCTCATCACGCCCCGGTTGGGTGGTGTTGTTGATCATGATGTTCCTTATTCCCCGATATTTTGTAGGTCGGATTTTTCGGATCGACAAGTTCGTGGGCAGGGGAGCGACGAGCCGCATGACGTCTGGATTGTGAACTAACGCCAACTTGACGGTGTGAAGAGAATTTTTTCCTCAACTGTCACCGAGACGGTGGTCAATTCCGGATCCGACGGCTCTTCATGCCCATGATGGCGTTCGCCTTTATTTCACTGTCGGTACATGGTCGAAGGAATGCCCCGATAAGTGGCTCAACTACAGCCGCGAAAGTAGAAGTTGGTGACCACCCCACTGCAAGTTGCCGTGGCTGAATCAGGCTCCGCCTGGCGTTGGATGGTTTGATCTCGGTCCTACCAGAGCGTTAGCCACAGCCCTGCTACGGCTGGACCCGCGGCGAGTACAGATGTGCCGAGTATGACGGCGGTGACTTTGACCGTTCGGGCTGCTTCCGGGCGGGCATCCACAGATGCGTCGCTGAGCCCCGGGGTCCGGAAGGCCGGACGGAAGAGCCGCAGGTAGTAGAACAGGCTCAGGACGGAGTTGGCAGCGGCGGCCACGACCAGCCATGCCATCCCTCCGTCCCAAGTAACCGTGAACACGGCGATCTTGCCAAGAAATACTGCCGTTGGCGGAGTGCCGACAAGGCTGAGCGCTGCGACAACGAGGCAGCCGGTTAGCCAAGGATGGGCCCGGGCCACTCCGGCCCAATCGTCGAGTTCCTCCCTGCTTGGGAAGCAGGCCACGACGGCAAAAATGGCCAGGTTGGTGAGCGCGTAGAGAACGATGTAGGCCAGCAGCGCCACCCTCGCGCCGTTGCTGGCGGTGATGACGGCGACGGGCATCAGCAGGTAGCCGACCTGGCTGACTGTCGACCAGCCGAGGAGCCGCCGCACGTTAGTTTGTGCCAGGGCGGCGAGGTTGCCGACGCTCATGCTGGCGACGGCGAGAATGGCGATGAGCAGCGGTACGTTCACGGTGCCGGGCATGACCTCAACCAGGCGGCTCAAGGCGACCAGCGCACCGATTTTTGGCACTGTCGTGAGGAAGGCCGCGACGGCCGTTCCGGAGGCCTGGCTGGCGTCTGGGATCCAAAAGTGGCCCGGAACGGCGCCAGCCTTGAACGTTAACCCGATCAATATCGCCACAGCGCCGCCGGCGACGGCGACGGCCGGGGCGTGGCCTAGACCTTCAGCCATGCGGTAGTAGTTACTGCCCCCAGCTAGAGCGGTCAGGAGGGTGACCCCGGCCATGAGGAGGACACCGAAGAGTGCACCGATCAGGTAGGTCTTCATGGTCGCTTCGGCAGCGGGGCTGCTCCGGGACAGTCCGATGAGAGCATAGAGCGGGATGCTGGCCAAGAGGAACCCTGCGACCAACACCAGGAGGTCGGTGGTACCGCCGATGATAATGGTACCCAGGGTCGCCAAGAGCAGTAGTGCGTAGCTTTCGCTCTCGCGGACGGAACCGACGAATTCCTGTCGGCCGATAAGAATGACGACGAGGGTCGCCAGGGGAGCGGCCATCCGTACGACAGCGGTTGACGTGTCGAGGGCGTAGCTGCCGCTGAAAATCGATTCGGGGATGGCGTCCAGCCCCCCTAGACTGGCTGTCGCGCTGACCACCAGTGCGCCAAGGCTGAACCAGCGCGTGATGACCTGCCGGTTCCGTGGCAGGAAGCTGCCGCCGAGCAGGACTATGACCGCGGCGGCGAGAAGTACGGTCTCGGGGAGCAGATCCAGATAGTTCATGTTCAGCGGCATCGGTGTTTCGGATAGTGTCACGGGTGCAGGCTCCCGACGAGGACCCGGGCAGCCGGGTCAATCATGGCCAGCAGTGGACCAGGAACGATGCCGATGAGGACAACTAGCACCATGAGTGCCGTCAGTGCCGTAGTTTCCCTGGAGCGCAGGTCGGCAAAACCGACCGACAGCCCTTGCGTTTTTCCCGTGAACACCCGCTGGAAAGCGCGCAGAAAAAGGACGGCAGTGATCAGGATGCCAGGCAGTGCGATGAGTGCCCAGGGGACGGTGCCGATGCTGCCGGTGAAGATTTGGAATTCAGCAATGAAGCCGCTGAAACCTGGCAGACCGAGGGAAGCGAACGCGGCGACGGCGAAGAAGCCAGCGAATCGGGGGGCTGAACGGGCGAGACCTCCATAGCGGCGCAGGTCATAGCTGCCAGTGCGGTCGTAGAACACGCCGGCGAGCAGGAACAGGGCGCCGGTGATGAGCCCGTGGGAGACCATCTGGGTTACTGCTCCTGCGATAGCGAGCTGTTGTGCTTCGGCGGTGTTGCGTCCCACGACGCCGGCTGCACCGACGGCGAGGATAACGTAGCCCATGTGGTTGATGGAGGTGAAGGCGATCATGCGTTTGATGTCGGTTTGCACCAGCGCGACTAGTGCGCCGAAGATTACCGACACGATGCCGACGGTGACGATCGCCCAGGCCCAGCTTCGCCAAGCTCCAGGCAGCATGGGCATCGCGATCCGCACGAAACCGTAGGTGCCCATTTTCAGCAGCAGGCTGGCCAGAACGACGGATCCGATGGTCGGTGCGTCGGTGTGGGCCGGTGGCAACCAGGAGTGGAACGGAAACGTCGGAGTCTTCACGGCTAGGCCGATCACGATGGCCGCGAGCACGAATCCGGCGGCGGCCGGTGTTCCGGTGAAGGCACCGTGCCTGGACAGCTGGACCATGTCGAAGGTATGCGGGTCTGCGCCGAGGTAGAGGCCGATGAACCCGAGCAGTAGGGCCAGGGAACCCAGGAACGTGTAGATGAAGAACACTAGGGCAGAGCGGCGCGCATTGCCGTGTCCCCACCCAGCAATGATGAAGTACATCCCAACAATGGAGAGATCGAAGAAGACGAAGAACAGGATCAGGTCCTGCGCGGCAAACAAGCCTAGGCAAGTGGTTTGCAAGAACAGGAACACCGCCGCTTGCGGCCGGGGTCTGTCGGTTTCACGCAGTGACCAGATGGCACAGACCACAAAGATGACGCAGGCCAGCAGCAGTAGCGGTAGCGAGAGTACGTCCGCGCCGAGGTGGTAGCTGCTGCCCAGCTGCGGCATCCAGTCCACTCGTTCCTCGCCCATGAGTTCGTTTGCTCCCGTGCTTGCCGTGAAGGTGAGCACAATCAGCAAGACGAGGTCGATGACTGTGGTGGCCAGCCACAGCAGTCGGGCCGCAGTGGCGGGCAGGCCACGCAAGACAACTAGGACT
>JABBNV010000007.1 GCA_019352125.1 Acidobacteriota bacterium
TCACGGACTTTGTACATTTTGGGTGTGTTGGCCGCCCTGAAGGCGGGCGCGCTAGTGGTGATTGCCGGCGCTATTGCCCACGCAGCAGCCAGCCTGGCCGCAGGTCAGCCACTGGACACCGTCGGCCTTCTATTCGGCGCGCTGGGTGTGGTGGCGCACGCTGTGACGGCATGGGCTCTGACGTCGGTTTCTGCCAAGGCAGCCATGGGTGCCAAGGAAGCGCTGCGTGGCGAACTGGTGGAGACGCTGGTACGCCAAGGTGGCCGTGGGAATCTGGGGCACGGTGAAGCCACAGTCCTGGCGTCCAGTGGACTGGACGCTCTGGACAAGTATTACGCAACGTACCTGCCCGCTTTGGTGAGCTGCCTCGTCGTGCCCCTGTTGGTGGGGCTGCGGATTGCTTCCGTGGACTGGGTCAGCGCGGTCATTATTGTGCTCACCGTGCCGTTGATCCCTTTGTTCATGGCCCTCATCGGCTTGCACACGCAGGAAAAGGTAACTGCTGCGGCGGAATCGCTCGCCAGGCTCTCCAACCATCTGGTGGAGCTGGCCAAGGGCCTTCCCGTACTGGTGGGGCTTGGTCGGGCGCAGGCGCAGAGTGTGGCGCTGCGCAGGGTGTCCGATCAATACCGAACGGCCACTATGCGCACGCTGCGGGTGGCTTTCCTCTCCGCGCTAGCGCTGGAGCTCATCGCTACGCTGTCCGTAGCAGTGGTGGCCGTGTTCATTGGCGTGCGGCTGGTGCAGGGCGGGATGAGCCTGGAGCTAGGGCTGCTGGCACTAATTTTGGCACCGGAGTGCTACGCACCCCTGCGGGAACTGGGCTCGGCTCATCACGCGAGTGAGGACGGTAGGGTAGCCGCGGCCAAGGCGCAGGAAGTGCTCGCCGTTCCGGACGCTGCCGACGTCCGGGCAACCGGGGTGGGGCCTGATGCCGGGGATTTTGGCGGGGACGCTGGCGGGATTCGCGTGACCGGACTGCAGATCCAATACACCACTAGAACCACTCCCGCTGTACAGGAGCTCAGCTTCACGGTTCCAGCCGGCGGCATTGCAGTGCTGGACGGACCAAGTGGTAGCGGCAAGTCAAGCATTATTGAAGCGCTGGCGGGGCTAGTCCCCGTAACCGGCGGCACCGTTGTAGGTATAGATCCAGACAAGGTGGCTTGGATTCCGCAGCACCCCAAAACGGTGGCGGATACCGTGCTGGGGGAGGTTGAGCTGTATCTCGGCGAGCAAAACCAGGCCCCGACCTACCTTCAGGCCGTGGGCTTGAGTGATGTTGCGCAGCTGCACCCGGGCTCGCTGAGCCCGGGGGAGCTGCGGCGCTTGGCGGTGGCCCGAGCGTTGGCGCGCGTCGATGCTGGCGCCACGGTGCTGTTGGCGGACGAACCCACCGCGCATCTGGACGCAGTAGCCGCGCACATGGTGGAGCAGTTGCTGGCAGGGCTGCGCTGGCGAGTCACTGTGGTGCTGGCGGCCCACCGTTCCTCAACCCGAGCACTGGCCAGCGTGCGAGTGTCCCTGCCTGGCGCCGTCGAACGCGACGGGCAATCCAATGAGTCGCTAGAGGCAGTTCCTGCTGAAGCAACTACGACAACGCTACCCACCGCACCGCGTGAAGAACCGGTTGTGCCCCGTGCGGCCAGGGTTAGCGGCTTTGCGTTGCTCCGGCTGGTGCAACCGCTGCGTCTGCGATTCTTGGCGGCAGTGGTAGTGTCCGTCATTGCTACCCTCGCGGCCCTGAGCCTTGGCGGGTTGTCCGGCTGGTTGATAGTCCGCGCCAGCCAGCAACCGCCCATTCTGTACCTGCTGGTGGCCATTGTTGGCGTGCGCTTCCTTGGCCTGATGCGTGCCTCCAGTAGGTATGCGGAGCGGTTGCTCTTGCACGATGCTGTTTTTACTGCGCTCACGGATCTCCGCGTTCGGCTGTGGCAGGGGTTGTCCTCTAAGGCACTCGCCCACCGCGCGCTCTTGCGTGGTGACACTGCCGTGGACTCCCTGATCGGCTGGCCAGATGTGGTGCGTGACCTCACGCCCCGGGTGGTTCTGCCCCCTATCGCCGGGGTGCTGAGTGCGGTGGCAATGATGAGTGCCGTGTGGTTGTTGGTGCCGGAGGACGTGCGCTGGCAGTTTTTGGCGGTGCAGGCGTTTGTGCTGTTGGTTGCCTTGGTTGCCAGCCCTGCGATTGCCATGGCAGCAGCCAAAAGTGCGACGGCGGAGCGCGAGTACCGCTCGCGTGTTACGCGTGAGCTTGCGGCGCTGCTGGGGGCTGCAGCGGATCTGCGAGCCAACCGGGTGGAGGGCCCGCTGGTGGCAGGGCTGCGGCGTGATGACGCTCAAGCCACTGCGCTGCTGCATCGCTCCGTGTATGCGCAGGGGCTGGCGCAAGGGGTTTTGCTGCTTGCCAGCGGTGCTGGGGCGCTACTGATGCTGCTGGCTGGGCACGGTATGCCCGCGGAAAATCTGGTGGCTCTGGTACTGCTGCAACTTGCCGTGCCGGATGCTTTTGGGGCAGTGAGTGCAGGCGCTCAATTGTGGCCTAGTCTGCGCACAGCGCTCGCGGCCTGTGCCGAGCTGTTGGCCGACGATTCAACGGAAAAACCTATGGCTTCTGAGTCGGGCGAAGGCATGATCGCCGCCGGAACCGAGAGGGCTGCTGGCATCCGGCTCCAAGGCGTCACCGCCCGGTGGCCCGAGGCGGACGCGCCGGCTGTCACTGGCATCGACGCGAGCGTTTCTGCTCAAGAATGGCTCACTATTACTGGGCCATCCGGTTCTGGCAAGACGACCCTGCTGGCTTTGATGCTCGGGTTCCTGACGCCTGAGCGGGGAACTGTACGTACCAGCCGGACAATGGCGTGGTGCCCCCAAGAGGGGCACCTGTTTGACTCATCGCTGCGCGCAAATCTCCGCCTGGCACGTTCAGTTGACGAGGCGCCGACTGATCAAGAGCTCCATGAAGTGCTCAACCGTGTGGGGCTAGGTAGCACCATGGACGAATTGTCAGAAGGTTTGGAGACCCGGTTGGGCCCTGGCGGTCAGTACTTTTCCGGCGGTCAGCGTCAGCGAATTGCCGTGGCCCGGACTCTACTGACGGGGGCGGAGACCATCTTGCTGGACGAGCCCACGGCGCATCTGGACGCCGAGTCAGCTCACTCACTGATGACGGACCTGAGGCAGGGACTGGCCAATAACGCCGTCGTACTGGTGACGCACGACGCGGATGCTGCTGTCGGGACGGACAAGACTTTGGTACTTCATTAGGCTGGAGCCATGAATGATTTTCCAGATCTGTCCGCGCACGGACTGACTGTTTCCCCCATCGCCAAGGACGACGTCGACGATTGGCTGGAGCTGGTGCTTCGGATTGCCGCGATAGAACAACCGCGGTGGCACGCGCAGCGCGTCGACCTCCTCGACGAGTTGGAGAGCAGCACCAACAATCCCGAACGGAACACGGTTCTGGCACGGGATGCGCAGGGCATCATGCGCGCTTACGCCACCGTGACCAAGAGGCCAGGTAGTCCCAAAGCCTTCGGTCGCGGAGGCGTGGATCCTCAATGGCAACGCCGTGGCATCGGCACTGCGCTGATGCAGTGGCTGGAACGCCGGACGGAAGAGGTTTTTGCTGAACAGGGCCAACCGGCGGCCCTATTGCGCGCGGGCGGCCTGTCGACCAACAATGCACAGCAAGCGCTCTATGCTTCCCGAGGGATGCAGATAGTGCGCTATTTCGACGAGATGCTGAAGCCTTTGGACGCCAGCATGCCGCAGGTGAGTGCTCCTCAAGGCATCCGGATTGAACTCACCACCCCAGGGCGAGGCGAAGATTTTAGACAAGCTCACAATGAAGCCTTTGCGGATCATTGGGGGTCCGATCAACGAGATCAAGAAGCCTGGGAACAAATGATGCGGCATCCACACATACGGCTGGATTGGTCCGCCTTGGCCATTGACGAAGCCACAGGCGAGGTAGCTGGCTATCAGCTGGCCAGTTATGATCCAAAAATGGTGCACAAGGATGGCAGGGAACAGGGCCATACCGAGCTGTTGGGAGTGCGCCGTGCTTGGCGCAGACGCGGCATCGCGCCGGCATTGTTGGCAGACGCTATGGCGCGGTTCGCTGAGGCCGGGATGACGCACGCCAGCCTGGAAGTTGACTCCGAAAGTCCCACCGGAGCGCACCAGCTCTACAGTTCCATGGGCTACGAGAGAATTCATCGCTTTGTGGCCTGGGACAAGCCGCTGTAGCTCGGCGGCCCACCGCATTGGGCCGCGGAATAGCAGCTAGCCGTTGACGTCGTGCAGGTGGTGCACTACGTCGTGGAGAAAATAGCCGGCCAGGGTTCGCACCGTGAATGTTGAACCATTACTGCGCAGCCCTACCCGTTCCCATTCGGACTCCGGCACATCAGTCCAGGCTGCTGCCGAGGATTCTCCGGCCTCAGTGAGCTGGCTGGCTACGGTGGCAGGATCCTGCGCAGCGTAGTTCTCCGCTACGGCTGTGGCATCCTGATCCCAGTTGGGAAACGTGGGGTTATCCTCCGTGCGGATCAACCGCAGCCGCTCCTGGAACAGGTCAAAGACGTCCCGCACGTGACACGCGTATTCCAGGGCGGACCACGTGTAGTCGTCCGGACGTTGGGCCACGTGCGCTCGGTTGAGCACCGTTTGCCAACGCGGCAGCTGGTCCGCGAGGGTGGTGCGCACGGCAGCAGGGGTAGCGGCGGATGCATCAAAGCCGCACTCGGGGCACTCTTGCGAAAGTACCCACGTCCAGTCCTTGGTCTCCGGAATAATAGCCATGGATCAAGCTATACCGTCAGGTGCGCAGCCTGTCGAGGAACGTCCGAAACTCACCGGCCCGTGCAACCGCAAAACCCTAACGCTGAACTTGTCGCTAAAACGCCCGTTTAGCGACAAGTTGAGCACTCGCGTTGCCAAAAAGTTGCTAAAACAGGCCGGGCTGCTCGTCGGATTCAACTGCGGTAAAGGGCGCGGGCTGATCTTCGATGGCCCGTGCACCCACCGCGCCCGGCTCTACGTGGACTTCTAACGCCGTGTCGGTAGCCGCGCTGATGTTGGGCCCCACTGCGTCAATTGACTGGGTCAGGGGGATACCGGAGCCGTCGCGTCGCCCATGTTCGGTGGGCAGCGCTCGGGAGACGCCCGCGGCGGAGGATGCCTTGGCAGGCCCACTACCTGCCCACCCTAGGGTTAGCAGATCCTCGCCCTTCAGGAATCGATGGGCGCGAACCCCTGCCGTAGCCCTGCCCTTGGCCGGGTACTCGCTAAATTCGGTGACCTTTGCCGACAAGGTCCCAGTGCCGGGCAAGGATCCAGTGGTGGTGGCAATAGTGACGACGACGGCGCTTGCGTCACCACCGGCTACGACGTTGAACGCGATGACCGAATCCTTCGGAGCCAGCTTGATGCCCGCCATGCCACCTGCGGTGCGGCCCTGGGCGCGCACGAGCGAGGCGGAGAAGTGCAGCAGCTGGGCTCCAGCCGTAATGAACACCAGCTCATCGGTTTCATCCGCCGGTGCGGCGCCCACCACGAAGTCCTTGTCCTTGAGCGTGATGATCTCCCAATCCTCACGGTTCAGCGGGTATTCAGGCGTGACACGCTTAACCACGCCGGCAGCAGTCCCCAAAGCGATGACGGCGTTGAGCGGAGCGAAGGAGACCAGTCGTTCACCCTTAGCCAGGGTGATGAACTCCTTGGCAGAGACGCCACCGGCCAGGTTGGGCATGCCGTTGGTGGGTGGCAGCACCGGCATGTCCACTACCTGCAGACGCAGCATTCGGCCAGCAGAGGTTACGGCCCCAACCTCGCCACGTGCTGTGGTGGCCAGGACGGAGGTGAACACATCATGCTTGGTGCGCGGGCCGTCGTCGTTCAATGGTTCTTGGTTGGACGTACGCGCAATCTGGCCCGACGCCGTCAAAATCACCCAGCACGGGTCATCGGCAATCTCCAGCGCAAGCGGGGCAGTCTTGGCCCCACCAGCAGCCAGAGCCTTGGCCACGGAGGGCGCCACGGCTTCGGATTCAAGCAATACTGTGCGGCGCGCGGTGGCGTACTTCTCCGCCACGGCGCCCAGCTCGGAGGAAACCAGTTCCCGCAGCAGCGGCTCAGAGGCCAGGATGGCTTCCAGTTCTGCGATCTCGCGGCGCAGTTCTTCCTGTTCTTTTTCCAGCTCAATGCGGGAGTACTTGGTGAGCTGGCGCAACCGGAGTTCCAGAATGTAATTGGCCTGGATTTCGGTGAGATCGTAGATGGACATGAGCCGTTCGCGAGCGGCTGCAACCTCATCTGAAGATCGGATGATCTGGATGACTTCGTCAATATCCACGAGGGCTATCAACAAGCCCTCAACCAGGTGCAGGCGGTCCTTCTTCTTGCTCAGCCGGAAGCTGGTGCGGCGGCGCACCACGTCCATCCGGTGTGCAATGTAGACGCGCAGCAACTCCATCAGGCCCAGCGTCTGGGGCTGGCCGTCCACCAAGGTGACGTTGTTGATGCCGAAGGAATCCTCCATGGGGGAGTACCGGTACAGCTGCGCCAGCACGGCCTGGGGGTTGAAGCCGTTCTTAATCTCAATCACCAAGCGGAGGCCGTGGTTACGGTCCGTCAAATCCACAATGTCGCTAATGCCGGCCAGTTTCTTGGAGGTGACCGCGTCCTTGATCTTTTCGATCACCTTTTCCGGACCCACCAAGTAGGGGAGCTCGGTGACCACTAGGCCGGTGCGTCGGGCCGTCAGCTGCTCAATCTCTACCTTGGCTCGGGTCTTGAACGAGCCACGGCCGGTGGCATAGGCGTCCCGAATGCCGTCCAGCCCCACAATCCGGCCACCCGTGGGCAGGTCCGGGCCCGGGATGAAGCGCATCACGTCATCCAGCGTGGCGTCAGGGTTGGCAATCAGGTACCGGGTGGCAGCAATGACTTCACCCAAGTTGTGCGGGGCCATATTGGTGGCCATACCCACGGCGATGCCGGTGGTGCCGTTGACCAGCAGGTTGGGGAACGCCGCGGGAAGGACTACTGGCTGAGTGAGCTGGTTGTCATAGTTGGGAACAAAATCAACCACGTCTTCGTCCAGGTTGTCCGTCAGGGCCAGGGCTGAAGCTGCCAGGCGGGCCTCGGTATATCTGGGAGCTGCGGGGCCGTCGTCGAGCGAGCCGAAGTTTCCGTGACCGTCAATGAGGGGCAACCGTAGGGAGAAGCTCTGGGCCATCCGCACCATGGCGTCATAAATGGCCGTGTCCCCGTGTGGGTGCAGCTTACCCATTACCTCGCCCACCACACGGGCACTCTTCACATGGCCGCGATCCGGACGCAAGCCCATCTCGCTCATCATGAACAAAATGCGCCGCTGTACGGGCTTCAGACCATCGCGTGCATCCGGCAGCGCACGCGAGTAAATCACCGAATAGGCGTACTCCAGGAAGGAGCCTTCCATCTCACTGGAGACATCAATGTCAACAATATTCTCGGTGAAATCGTCTGCTGGTGCGGGTGGTTGGCGCTTGGCCATGTTAAAGCTGGTCCTAACTGCAGTCTGTGTCGGTACAGTGAGTCTATGGCGGAACAGAGCTCTCCCGGCGTATATCCCGAACATTGGGAGGCCGATGTCGTGCTGCGTGATGGTGGAACGGCGCATTTGCGCCCTATTTCCCCCCAGGATGCGGATGCCGTTCAACGGTTTCACATGGCCCAGTCCAAGGCATCCGTGTACCTGCGTTTCTTCACCTACAAGTCCTCGTTGACTCCCAAAGAGCTGGCCCGGTTTACGGAAGTTGATTACCGGAACAGGGTCGCGCTGGTAGCCGTGCACGGGGTGGACATTATTGGCATTGGCCGCTATGACCGACTGGATACTCCCACAGTGGCGGAGGTGGCGTTCAACATTTCGGATCACCACCAGGGCCGTGGGCTGGGCTCCATTCTGCTGGAGCATCTAGCGGCGGCGGCACGGGAGAACGGGATCCGTGAGTTTAGTGCGGAGGTGCTGCCGGAGAACCGCAAGATGTTGCAGGTGTTTGCTGATGCCGGTTATGAGGTGAAGCGGCATTTTGACGACGGCGTGGTGAGCCTTAGTTTTGATATTGACCCCACCGCCAAGTCCCGTGCAGTGATGGAATCCCGAGAGCACCGTGCGGAGGCACGCAGTGTGGCGGGCCTGCTGGCGCCGCGGTCTGTGGCAGTCATTGGTGCCAGTAGACGCTGGGGCAGCGTGGGCAACCAGTTGCTGGAGCATCTCATTGAGGGTGGCTTTGCGGGCACTGTTTATGCGGTCAACCCGGAAGCGTTGGAGCTTGGCGGAATGCTGACCTATGAGAGCGTCGCTGAGATTCCGGAGCAGGTGGATCTGGCCATTATTGCCGTGCCCTATGACGAAACTGCTGCCGTGGTGGAACAGTGCGGGGCGGCAGGTGTGAAGGGCGTGGTGGTGGCCACCGCAGGTTACGCGGACGATGCCAACGATGGCCCCGCGCGGCAGCGTGAGTTGGTGCGGACGGCCCGCGCCAACGGCATGCGGGTAGTGGGGCCCGCTTCTCTGGGTATCGTGAATACGCTGCCGACTGTTTCGCTCAATGCTTCGCTGGCGCCCAGCATGCCGATCCGTGGCGGACTGGGGTTGTTCAGCCAGTCCGCGGCCATCGGAGTGTCTCTGTACAGTGCGGCCACCCGCCGCCATGTGGGGCTCTCCAGCGCGTTGTCCGCCGGTAACCGTGCGGATGTTTCGGGCAATGACCTGATGCAGTATTGGGAGGATGATCCGGCCACCACAGTGTGTGGCATGTACCTGGAAACCTTCGGTAACCCCCGCAAGTTCTCTCGCATTGCCAGGCGGCTGGCGCGAAGCAAACCAGTGATTGTGGCGCGCTCGCCGAAATTGGGCCAGCATCTGCCGCCGGGCCATGCGGTGCGCACCACGGCGGCGCCGGATGGCAGCGTGGATGCGATGATGCGCCAAGCTGGGGTGATAGCGGTGGAGTCCGTGGAGGATCTGATGGATGTGGGGCAGTTGCTCACTCACGCAGCCCTGCCCAAGGGCCGATCCGTGGCGCTGTTTTCCAATTCGTTAGCCATGGGTCGTGTCCTCACGGACCTGGCCGAGGCAAAAGGGTTGGTCGTGGGGAGCATGACGGCAAATCTGCAGCTCGATTTCGGTCAATCCGTGGCGCTGCCGCTCTTGCATCGTACGGTGCTGGAAACGTTGCAACGGCCGGAACTGGATTCCGCCGTGGTCACGTTGATGCCGGTGCGAGGGCTGAGCGTGGCTGCCATTGCGGGGGTATTAAGCGAATGCGCCCACGAGGCCGGGAAACCGATTGTGGCGGCATTTACCGGCATTGTGGATCAGCGAATCACCTACGACGGCGTTATTGGGGGAAGCGACGACCGCCCGGGATTGCCGTGCTACGCCAACGTAACGTCCGCCATGGCAGCGCTGGCTGCAGCTACGGATTATGCCCAGTGGCTGGAACGTCCCGTTGATACCTTTGCCCAGCCCGAGGGGATTCGCACAGAGGAAGCGGAGGCGCAGCTGCAGCAGTGGCTGGCTGATGTACCGGGGGATGAGCTACTGCGGTTGACTCCGGATCAGGTGTCCCGCCTGCTGAGTTTCTACGGGATCTCCGTCTGCGAGTCAGTCCCATTCGAGAGCGCTGACGCCGCGGTAGCTGGCGCAGAGAGGTTGGGCTGGCCCGTAGCGTTGAAGACGCTGGACCCGACGTTGCGCCATCGGTTGGACTTGGGTGGCGTGCGGCTGAACATCCTGGATGCGCAGTCACTGCGCCGCAACATCACGCTGATGCGGAATCTGCTGGCCCCCTACGGCGAGTTTGGCATGGAGGTGCAGGCGATGGCTCCGGTGGGCCAATCGTGCGTGATGCGCGGCATCGAGGACGCGTTGCTGGGGCCGGTGGTGTCCTTTGGGCTGGCGGGAGATGCAGTGAATCTCCTGGACGACTGGGCTCACCGTGTTCCACCCATGACCCCGGGGGACGTTGATGAGATGGTGCGAAGCCCCCGGGCAGCCCGGAAGTTGTTTGGTTACCAGGGCCTGCCGGCGGTGGATATTGCCGCTGTGGAGCAGACGTTGGCCAGGTTCTCGGCGCTGAAGGATCTCCATCCGGAAATTGCTCTGATAGAGCTCAACCCTGTGCTGGTAGGGCGCGAAGGTCTGAGCATTCTGGCTGCCGAGGTGCACATTGGTAACGCAGCCCAGCGGACGGATAGCGCGCGGCGGGCACTGCTGGCCTAGCCGGGGCGCTCGCAGGTGAAGCGGATGCTAAGCAGTGTGGGAACATGTTGATATGAGTCCTTTTGGAGCGAAGTCAGCTGTGGAGACCCTCGATCAGGCGTTGGTGCGGGCAGGTTTTTACCCCTCGCTGGTGGCCGATGTGGTGAGCGATGCGCTGGACGGGCGCAACCAACTGGGCCACCTGGTTCATCTTGAAACTCACTTTGATCGCACTGAAATTCACCGTCACATCACCGTTCTGGTGCTCACGGAGGACATGTTGGTGATCACGCATGTGGATGATCAGCAGCTCGATGACGAGGGGCAGCAGGTGGTGGCCCAGGTGTCCACCGAATCCGTGCCCGTTTCCCAAATCCGCTCGGTGATTCTGAGCTACCTGTACTCGCAGCCGCAAAACTACAAACCATCTGATCCGGTGCGGGAACTCACGCTGTCCATTGCCTGGTCCGGTGGGCAACGAATGGAGCTGGGGCCGGCATCCTGCGGGGACCCAGAGTGCGAGGCCGATCACGGCTACACCGGAACCGTGGTGCAGGAAGATATTGCACTGCGGATCAGTGCTGAAGCGGACGGCCTCTCCGCCGTGGCCAATGCCAAGGACTTTGCGCGTGCCCTGCGAGCCATCAACACCAGTACTAGCCACGCCGCCGCACCGCAAGCTGTCCCTGACCAAAATCACTCACCGCGAGGCAAGGGTGCATCGCTGGCTGCACGTATTAACCTCGGCCACCATCAGCGCTAGGACATGGACATTACAGGTTCGACGGCGGCCTCGACCCTTCCGGTAGCAGCTGATTACCAGCGCAATTCCATTGCAAACGTCTTCACCAGCAGTGCGGCGGCACTGGGCGTCCCTGGCTTTAGCAATACTCTGGGGCTCCCTGCTAGTCAGCGCATCTGCGTGGTGCTGGTAGATGGGCTGGGAAAGTCACTGCTCAAGCAGCGCAGTGGCCACGCGCCGTTTCTGCGCACGACTCAGAGCGAGGCGGGGGCGTTCGGCCACCAGCAGACGCTCAATGTTGCGTTTCCTTCTACCACCGCCACTTCGCTGTCCTCCTTGGGTACGGGCGTATCCCCGGGGCAACACGGCATGGTGGGCTACGACGTTCTGGATCCCCGGCAGGACAAGGTGGTTAACCTGCTGGGAAATTGGGATGCAGGGGTTGACCCGGCCACATGGCAACCGTTTCCCACCGTTTTTGAGCGGCTGCAGGGAATACTGCCCGTGTTTACCGTGAGCCAGCCAAAATTTGCTGACTCACCGATGACGCGTGCGGCGTTGCGGGGGAGTACGTTTCTGGAAGCTGGCACACCGCATGCCAGAACCTCACAGGCGGCCACCATTCTCAACTCTCATGAGCGCGCGTTGGTGTACCTGTACTGGAGTGATCTGGACAAGGCCGGGCACCGGCACGGCACCAATTCGCCGTCGTGGGAGTATGCGTTGGAAGAGCTGGACGCAGCCATGAAACGGCTGGCGCGGCAAGTTCCGCCGGACACGTTGTTGTTGCTTACTGCTGATCACGGCATGGTGGACGTTGATGCAGCCCACCGGGTGGACTATTCCGAGCGGGCGGAACTGGTGGCCGGCGTGCGGCATACCGCCGGTGAGCCGCGGATGGTGCACCTGTACTTTGAACCTGATGCCATGCCTGCGCACCGTGAATCGGTCATGGTGGCGTGGCAACAAACCTATGGCAAGCAGGCCTGGGTGATCACCCGTGAAGAAGCGGTATCGGCCGGACTGTTTGGCAGCGTGCGGGCAGAGGTATTGCCGCGAATTGGGGATTTGCTCATTGCTGCTCGGGAGCCGCTAGCCCTTTATGATTCGCGACGGGTGAGCCCGCAGGCTATGGAAGTGGTGGGGCAGCATGGCTCCATCACCAAGGCTGAACGGGAAGTTCCGTTGCTACGGATTCCGGTCACCAGCGGCCGCAAGTGACGCGGCTTAGCATCAGGTAATGCGGCCCAGCCTCACGCCGAAGTGCGGCTAGGCACGGACAGCGGAGGTTAGTCGCCCTTGGTGCCGAAAACTATCTCGTCCCAACTGGGCACCGAGGAGCGTTTTGGCTTTGCCGGTGACGCCGGACGGCTTTCCGGTTCGCCGCCCGCCCTTGAATCTGAATTGCGAGAATCCGAGCCGCGAGAATCATTCTCAGCGTCGGCAGTCTTGCGGCTGGGCGTTGCCTGAATGGTAATTTCGCGAGTATCCGTGCTGACCTCGTACAGCGCCAGTGGATCTTCCTCAGGCTGCTGTGCAAGGGACAGCTTGGGGAACAGGGACGTTTGGCCCTCCAGTTGGGAATCGTCGGAGCCTGCTGATGAAACCTTGTCTGACGATCGGTTCACAGCACCGTCAGAAGATTTCGCTGGCGAGGATTCGTCGTCGCCCTGACCTGGGCGGGGGTGTGCAGCCGGCACGCCATTGGTGAGCAGCATGGCAAGTGCATCGTCTTCATCTTCGTCGATGCCCAGACGCTGGCCGCGGCGCGCACGAAGCAGGGCCAATAAATCATCCGAGTCATCGTCCTTGGCCGTTCCCGGGGTGGGGGCCGAGGAATCGTCACCGGCATCCACAGCGTCTGACTCAAAATCGAAGGGTCGGTCAGCAACAGCGGAAAGTCGTCTGGCGGGCACTGGCCCGTCCAAAGGCTCTAGCTCGCTGAGCTGCTGCGCCCAGCGGTTGCCGTTTTGAATGGTTTTCCGGCCGGGAGTGAAGACCCATTGGGCTGGAGACGGTTCGCCGATGCTGGCCCCGGCGCCGGAAGCGTCAAAATTCGCCACAACGGTCCAAGACCCCTCGGGGCGGCGCCATGCATCCCATTCCAGAGTCTTGGTGTTGATGCCAAAGGCTGCCAACCGGTGGCGCACCATCTCACCTAGGGTGGCGGGATCGTCGCCAAAAGCGGAGCGATAGCCGTCATGGCTGGGGGCGGCTGCCGATACTTCAACCTTCTGTGCCAGGCTGGCAATGTGTTCGCGTTCGGCCAGCACGGGGCCCTCATAGCGCTGGATGTGCGCTAACGGCAGCCCTGAAGATTCGGCTACCACTTCGGCCGTTGCGCCGGAGCGGATCTGCATCTGAATGTCACGAGGGGACAGCCGTGGTGCGGAGGCGCCATCTGCGGGCGCCACGGGCCGTTGCGGCAGTCGTGAGGCAGCCACTCGAAGTGCTTCGTCGATTGGCAGGCGGAACAGTTCTCCGCCGGTTCCACTGAGGAGCAGGTGTTCGCCGTCGTCGTGGACGCCCACCAACCGTAGATCCTGCATAAAAACCCTCCAAATTGCACAGCATTCCCAGCAGAGACTTTGCCATCTTCCCCCGTGATTTCCTACGACCACCTATGGCGTGGCGTGAGATACCTTAGCTTTCCGGCCCGTGCACATCGACGTCATGACTTACGCCCGTGGCGAAATGTGGGGGAGAACTAGCGCTATATGACGCGGCCGGACGTATGTTTTAGCCTTACATTCGGGTGCTGGCTGGCTTTTGTGCACAATTTGAGCAAAAATCACCCCGTCACCGGGCACAAAATAGTGGCTCGGGGCGTTTGTAACGTTTGTACCGCGCGGAGAGGCTTCCCAGTCTCCCCACCCGGTGCCGGAATACGTATGACACCTGCAACAAACCGGAGCGTGAGCAAGGAATTATGGCGACTGACTACGATGCGCCGCGTAAGACAGATGACGAAATCAGCGAGGACTCAATTGAAGAATTGAAAAATCGCCGGACGGACAAGCAGTCTGCCGTGGTTGATGAGGATGAGGCAGAGGCAGCGGAAGGGTACGAACTTCCTGGCGCTGATCTGTCAGGCGAGGAGCTGCTGGTTCGGGTATTACCCGCGCAGGCAGATGAGTTCACTTGTGCCTCTTGCTTCCTGGTCCGTCACCGCACGCAGATTGCGCGCGAGAAGAATGGACTGAAGTACTGCAAGGACTGCGAAGGCTAATAGCCCGCGCAGTTCTTAGCAGAGGCTAAGCGTCCACCGGGGTGGCCAAGGCAGCAGCTAGCTGTTCGGGCCGCCTCGTTGACGTTAACCAATAAGGGGTGCGGTCTGCCGGGTCAGTGATAACAATTTTGGCCACGGGGGAGATCCAACCCCGCAGGCACAGGAACGCCAGGCCGTTGAGCCGAGTACCGCGTTCTGCCGTGGCTTCCTCTCCACGGTAAGCCGTCACTTCTCCGACAAAGGCGCGGTCAATATGCGCCCGACCCACCTGCAGACTGGTGTCCGTCACCTCGATGCGCGGCGTGGACGTCAGCAGAAGGACTGCCTGGATGACAAAGAGCACCACCGCCGCAATGTACCCGGCCAGCATGGAGATGGGTGCCAAGATCAAGATGCCCGCGGCGGAGAGACCTACTACTACCAGCCAAATCCACGGGGACGGCCACAATTTCTCACTAAATCGAGGTTCGGCGGAAGGCAGGAGTGAAGACGCGGAATCGTGGGGCATAGCCAAAGCTTTTCACCTTTTCCTGTGCATTTCATCTTGGGCGGCTACCGGTATGGGCGTCTCAGCTAGAGTGGGGCCGCAGTGGCGACTCCACAGCGGCGCCGTCTACCGGCTAGAGTGTTCGCTGTGAGTGACTCCCAGCCCCCCAACTTAGACATAGAGGTTGTTCTACTGGATCCAGATTTGGAGCCGCCCAGTTACGCCCACCCTGGCGATGCCGGTGCTGATCTGCGAACCCGTGTGGACCTCGTGCTCCGTCCTGGTGAGCGCGCTCTGGTGCCGACTGGTGTGGCCATGGCTCTGCCAGACGGTTTTGTGGGGTTGGTGCACCCGCGGTCCGGCTTGGCCACCAAGCACGGGCTCAGCATTGTCAATGCCCCCGGCACAGTGGATGCGGGCTACCGAGGAGAAATTTCGGTCACGTTGATCAATTTGGATTCGTCCCACGCCATCTCGCTCAACCGGGGCGATAGAATTGCTCAGTTGGTGATTCAACGGGTGGAACGCGCCAACTTTACCGTCACGGACCAATTGCCGGATTCCGTCCGAGGAACCGGTGGATTTGGTTCTACAGGCGGATTTTCAGCTCAGAGTTCCGCTGTGACCCCTCACCCCGGCACAATCTAAGGAGACGTCCACCATGGCTTTTGGCTTGGGCAAAAAGAGGAAAAAGTCCGACGACGTCGTGGCAGCGGAGACTGCAACGGCTGACGTTGAGTCGACTCCGTTGACGCCGGCGGATCCTGCAGATAGTGCTTATGATCGCGAAATTCACGGGCCCTTTGATGAAGATGCCATTGATTCTAGGGATGGGTATGTGGATCTTGGCGCGCTGTTGATTGCGCCCCAAAATGGTCTCTCGCTGCGGTTGGAAGTCGAAGAGAGCACCCAGCGAGTCATCGCCGTGACCTTGGACCTGGACGGCTCCAGCCTTCAGCTCCAGGCTTTTGCTGCACCACGCACCGAGCACCTATGGAACGAGATCCGGGAGCAGATCACCACATCGGTGGCAAGCCAAGAGGGCTCCGTCGAGGAGTTGGACGGGACTTTTGGGCCAGAGCTGTTGGCCAAGCTTCCCGCCGAGGCTGCGGATGGTAGCCGCGGGTATCGCGTGGCTCGGTTCATTGGCGTGGATGGGCCGCGCTGGTTCCTCCGCGGCGTGCTGGGCGGCCAGGCTGCCATGGACCGCGACGTTGCGAAGAGCCTGGAAGATTTGTTCCGTGCGGTAGTTGTCGTACGCGGGGATAGCCCCATGCCTCCGCGTGAGCTACTTCCCCTGCGCCTGCCCAAGGATGTTGCACCGGACGCTACTGGCCATGTGGCCGCCGATCACGCTGCAGAGGGCGCGCTGTCTGAGCCGTTCCGTCGTGGTCCGGAGATTACTGAAATTGGCTGAGACTCCCGAGGCTCCTACTCCCACCTCAATCTGCAACGTTCCCACGCGGGGGCGGGCAGCGTGTACCGGAGTTATTGCCAGTGCCACCATTCCGCCGCCCGGTGATTCGCCGGCATTTACGGTGATTGTCACGGATGTGGATCGAGAATTCAGCATTCGCGGCGGAACGCCCATCGGCAAGCACCTGAACCACCGTATTCGGTTGGTCTGGTTGGGCAGGCGGCGAGTGCCAGGCATTATGGCTGGTACCGCGCTGCGCTTTGAGGGCATGGTGTCTCTGCGGGACGGTCTGCCCACTATCTACAACCCCCGTTATGAAATTATTTCAAAAGAGGAGCAGTAACCGTGAGCCAGCCAGAGGGCACCTCGTCCCCCGACTCGGCCGCTGCCGACTCTCCCTTTGCCGACGCTGCTCGCACGTATGCGGAGCGTTCAGGGCTGCAACGCGGTGCCAACGGCCACATTGATGTACTTCAGGCGGCCGGGGGAGTGCGCGGCATTGCTGAGAGCGTTCTTCCGGGGGCCGTCTTTCTGGCGCTCTTCACCATGACGCACAGCCTCAATGTTGGGCTTTTTGCCTCTATTGCCACGGCTGCTATCTTCACCGTGGCCCGGCTGATCCAGCGGCAGCCCCTCACGCAAGCCTTGGCTGGCATAGTGGGCGTCGTTATCTCCGCGTTCTTTAGTCGCAGCACGGGGGAGGCCAAGGACTATTACGTGGCGGGATTTATCATCAACGGAGCTTATCTTGGGGCCCTGCTGGTTTCGGTCTTCATCAAATGGCCGCTGCTGGGCTTGCTGTACGGCTATGTGCGCAATGAAGGGCTCCGTTGGCGCCACCAACCAGCCCGGTTGCGTGCCTACCGGCTTGCTACGTGGATTCTGATTCTTGCTTTTGCATTGCGCTTTGTAGTGCAGCTGCCGCTGTACTTTGCCAACCAGGTAGAGGCGTTGGGCGTTACCCGTATTTTGATGGGTGTGCCGCTGTATGCGCTGGGCTTGTGGTTGGCCTGGCTGATGAGCAGGCCAACCACGACAGCAGAATCTACTGTTCCTGCTGAGCAGCCCGATCAAGATTAAGCTGGTGCTTTTGCGGGGACAGTAGTGCTCGCAGTTCGTCTTCGGCCGCAATAGTGGTGATGAAGAACAATTCATCGCCGCCGTCCATCACATCGTCAATGCTGGGCGTAATGGGCGCTTCGTCGCGGAGAATGGCTACCAGAGTTGAATCCTGTGGCCAGGTAATGGATCCCACAGTTTGTCCCACCACGTGTGAATCGGTGGGGACGGTGAACTCAACCAGGGATGAGACTCCGGTCTGCAAGGTCAGCAGGCGCACCAGATCACCGATTTCCACGGCCTCTTCTACCAGAGCTGTCATGAGTCGCGGCGTGTTGACGGCCACGTCAACACCCCAAGAGTCATCAAACATCCAGTCGTTTTTGGGATTATTGACGCGGCCCACGGTCCGGCCAACGCCAAATTCTGTCTTCGCCAGCAGAGAACAGACCAGGTTGACCTTGTCATCGCCCGTGGCCGAGACCACCACATCAACCTCTTCCAGCTTGGCGTCCTTGAGCGTACTTATTTCACACGCATCACCAATCAGCCAGCGGGCACCGCGCAAACCGCTGCGCCCAATCACCTCCGGCTTTGGATCAATCAGAAGCACGTCATGGTCGTGGCTGAGCAGTTCCCGGGCAATGGACGAGCCAACGCTGCCAGCCCCTACAATCACTACTTTCACTCTGTCTCCTTGACCGGTGTGCTGGCGAGTACGCGGCTAATCTCCGCGCTGAGGGCCACGTCCAGCATGATGTGAACCGTGTCGCCTTCTTGAAAGCTCGTGTCCTTGGTGGGCAGCATGCCCTCGCCAAAGCGCGTCAAGTAGGCCACTCTGGCACCGCTGGCTTTTTCAATGTCCAGGATGTGCCGGCCAATCCATCCTTGGTGCAGTGGCACTTCGGTGAGAATCAGTCGGCCGGATGGTTCACGAAAATCACCGCTGATGCTGGCTTCGGGCAGAATGCGGCGAAGCACCTGGTCAGCGCTCCAGCGCACAGCAGCAACCGTGGGAATGCCCAATCGCTGGTAGATCTCGGCGCGGCCCGGGTCATAGATGCGAGCGACGACGTGCGGCACGTGGAAGGTTTCGCGGGCCACTCGGGTGGCCAGGACATTTGAATTGTCCCCGCTGGAGACGGCAGCAAACGCATACGCTTCGGAAATGTCTGCCTGCTTTAGAGTCTCCCGGTCAAAACCGACGCCGGTTACCTTGCGCCCTGCAAAGGTGCTGCGGAGCCTGCGGAACGCACGGTCGTCCTGGTCAATAATGGCTACCGAATGGCCCGCATCTTCGAGGGTGTGGGCCAGTGTGGCCCCTACTCGGCCGCATCCCATGATCACAAAATGTGCCACCGGCGCTCCGTTCTATTGTGTGCCTGCATTGCCGTTGTGCACTCTCGGCACTGTGCCATTATCGGTGTTCTTGCAAAGCCATGCCAATTTTTCCTAGCTTCCCACAGTCGGCTGGCGAAACAGGAGGCGTCTGCTAGGCGATTGCAAGGCCTAGCGGTTACCGTTAGGCAGTGCTGAATTTCTTCAATGCGCTCAAGCGCGTGCTAGTGGGCAGGCCATTCGGTAATGACCGGATGGCGCACACTTTATTGCCCAAGCGCATTGCGCTTCCGGTTTTTGCCTCTGACGCCCTTTCCTCCGTGGCCTACGCACCGGATGAAATTTTGCTGACGCTGGCACTGGCGGGTGCCGCGGCCGTCACTATGTCCCCTTGGGTGGGTCTGGCCGTCATGGTAGTCCTGCTGACAGTGGTGGCCTCCTACCGCCAAAACGTTCACGCGTACCCCTCCGGTGGCGGCGATTACGAGATTGCCAACAGCAACTTGGGTAAAGGGGCCGGACTCACCGTCGCGTCAGCCCTGTTGGTGGACTATGTGCTGACGGTGGCAGTTTCCATGTCCTCCGCCGCGAACTACTTGGCCACGGCGGTACCGGGCCTGCACGGCTCCCAAGCCTTGATCGCCGTCGTCGGCGTGGTGCTTCTTGCCCTGGTGAACTTGCGGGGCATCAAGGAGGCTGGGTCTGTCTTCGCTGTCCCCACCTACATCTTCATGGCGTCAATTCTGGGTATGACGGCGGTGGGGCTGATTCAGGCCCTGACCGGGCACCTGGGCAAGGCCGCCTCCGCATCCTTCACCATCATTCCGCAGAGCGGTATGGAGAACGGGCTGGCGGGGCTCGCCGGCGGATTCCTGTTACTACGGGCCTTCTCCTCAGGTGCAGCAGCGCTCACCGGGGTTGAGGCAATTAGCAATGGGGTGCCCAACTTCAAGAAACCCAAGAGCAAAAACGCAGCCACCACGCTGTTGTTGCTCGGTGTGATGGCAGCCGCGATGCTGGCCGGTATTCTCTACTTAGCCAATGCAACGGGTGTCCAGATGGCGGGGGATCCTGCCCATGAGTTCCTGTTGAACGGTCAGCCGCTCCCTGAGGGGTATATTCAAAACCCCACCATCAGCCAAATCGCCGCTACGGTGTTTGGCGCCGGTTCTCTTCCCTTCATACTTGTGGTGGCCGCCACAGGCGTAATTCTGGTGTTTGCCTCCAACACAGCCTTCAACGGATTCCCCGTGCTGGCCTCCATCCTCGCGCAGGATGGCTACCTGCCGCGCCAGCTGCGTACGCGTGGCGATCGGTTGGCCTTCAGCAACGGTGTGCTGGCCTTGGCTGCCGGCTCCCTAGTGTTGATCATCGCCTTCAATGCGGACGTCACTAGGCTGATTCAGCTATACATTGTGGGCGTCTTTATTTCATTCACTGCCAGCCAGCTGGGCATGATTCGTCACTGGGGCAAGGCCCTGCGCGTCGTCAAAGACACCCCCACGCGCCTGCGGATGATCCGCTCCCGCATCATCAATACGGTGGGCTTCTGTATGACGCTCACGGTGCTGATTATTGTGCTGATTACCAAGTTTGAACAGGGTGCCTGGATTGCCCTGCTGGCCATGCTGGCACTGTTCTTGATCATGTCCAGCATTCACGCGCATTACCGCAACGTAGCCAAGGAACTTGCCGTGGACGAGGACTCATCTCCTCGCGCCCTGCCGTCCCGTGTGCATGCGGTGCTACTGGTTTCCCACGTCCGTAAGCCCGTGCTGAGAGCCTTGGCTTTTGCGCGCGCTTCGCGGCCCTCCAGCCTGGACGCCATCACGGTAGATATTGATGCGGAGGAAACGGCGCAGACAATTCAGGACTGGGAAAAACTCGAAATCCCGGTGCCGCTCACCGTGCTGGCTAGCCCCTACCGTGACACGATTACTCCCATCATGGAGTACATCAAGGCCATGCGCAGCGCCTCTCCGCGAGATCTAATTGTGGTGTACATTCCCGAATACGTCGTCGGTAAATGGTGGGAGCAGCTGGTGCACAACCAAACGGCCCTGCGGATCAAGACTCGGCTGCACTTTGAGCCCGGCGTTATGGTGGCAAGTGTGCCGTGGCAGTTGAAATCATCAGAAGATGCCCGGTTGGTACAGGATGCGCGGGAATGAATAACACCTCAGAATTGATCGAAATCACCGTAGGTAAGATTGCGCACGGGGGGCACTGTGTGGCCCGCTATGACGGCCGGGTGGTGTTTGTACGACACGCAATTCCTGGCGAGGTGGTCCGGGCACGTCTCACGGAGGCGGCACCCGACTCCTCCTTTTGGCGGGCCGATGCGGTGGAAATTCTTGAACCCTCAGCCGACCGTGTTCCGCACTTTTGGCCCGCTGCCGATGCGCTGCGCCGGTTGCAGCGGCCGCCGGTGGGCGGGGCGGAATTTGGCCATATCTCACGGACCGGCCAACGCAGGCTCAAAGCTGCGGTGGTGCAGGAACAGCTGCAACGTCTGGGTGGCATAGACCCGGATTCCTACGTGCTGGATATGGAGGTAGAGGACGTTGATGCGCACGGTACACCGGAGCAGGCTCAAGGCTTTGGCTGGCGCACCCGAACCGGATTTGCCGTAACTTCTGCAGGTCACTTGGGCATGCACGCGCACCGCTCCGACGCCATCATTGGTGTTCAAGCCATGCCGCTGGCCGTCCCAGGGATCAATGATCTGGGCTTATGGAACCTGGACTTGGCTGGGCTCACGCGCATCGAGCTGGCGGCCCCCAGCAATGGCTCCCAGCCTCTAGTGTTGCTGGCCGCCCATGCGGATCTGGGGGCAAAGGCCGCTGGCAAGCTACTCAAACGCGTTGCCAGTGCACTCCCCGCCACGGTTTCTGTGGCTGGTTGGAACCCGCTCACCGGTGGGTTGGAGCCTATCCACGGCCGGTCCTGGGTGGCAGAGACCGTAGGGGACACCGAATACAGGGTCACTGGGGAGGGTTTCTGGCAGATTCACCGCCGGGCTCCGGAGGTGCTCACCGGTACTGTGCTGGATTATCTTCAGCCCTATCTGCAGGCCGGCAGCGCGGTTGCGGATCTTTATGCGGGCGCCGGATTGTTCAGCGCGCCGCTGGCTGATGTAGTGGGCGACGCCGGTCTGGTGCTCAGCATTGAAGGCTCACCGGGTGCCAGCCGTGACGCGAAAAAGAATTTGCATGCGGCCGCTTCGGTGGACATCCAGCAGGGCAAAGTGGACAAGGTGTTGGGCGCTCACCTCCGTGGGGCGGCACGACCGTTGGACGCAGTGGTGCTGGATCCGCCTCGGGCGGGGGCGGGCAAGGTAGTGGTGCAGCAGCTCACTAGTAGTGGCGCCAAGGCCGTGGCATACGTCTCCTGTGACCCGGCGTCCTTTGCCCGGGATGTTGGGTACTTTGGCGCCAACGGGTGGGAGCTCGCAGAGTTGCGTGGATTTGACCTCTACCCGCACACGCACCACACGGAGACCGTGGCGTTGTTGCTGCCCAAAGGCGGCGGAGCGCGGCGGTGACCGTGCAGCCTCCAGATCCTGCGGAGTTGCTCCAGCGTGGACTCAGTGCTGATCAGGTAGCTCAGCGGGTGAACGCCAAGCTGACCAACTATGTGAGGAATGATTCCTCACGCAGCATCACGGCTATTCTGCGCTCCAACCTCTTCACCCTCTTCAACGCGGTGCTGGGCAGTGCACTGGTGGTGGTACTTCTGGTGGGGGACCCGAAGGATGCCCTGTTCGGATTCATTGTGGTGGCCAATGTTGCTATTGGCGTCGTGCAGGAATATCGAGCCAAGCGGACCCTGGACAAGTTGGCGGTGTTGCATGCACCGCTGGCACGAGTACTCCGTGACGGGGTCACCACCGAATGTGAGGTGGGCGAGGTGGTGCTTGATGACGTCATGGTGCTACGAACGGGGGATCAGATCCCTGCTGACGGTGTGATTCTTCGGGCGGACGGGCTGGACGTTGACGAATCCTTATTGACGGGGGAGTCTGATCCCGTCATCAAAAACCCGGATGACGTGGTGCGCTCCGGATCCACCGTAGTGGCGGGTTCCGCACTGGCGCGGGCCACCGCCGTCGGTGCTGACGCCTATGCAAGCCGGCTTACTGCCGAAGCCAAGCGATTCTCTCTGGTCCATTCCGAAATCCGAACCTCGGTGAACCGCATCATTTTCTGGGTTACTTGGGCGCTTATCCCCATCATTTTGCTGGTGGTAAATGGGCAGATGCAGGCCCGCGGCGGCTGGGGCGTTGCCCTGGCCAACGGTTCCTGGCGGCAGGCAGTGGTCAGTGCCGTGGCTTCCGTGGTGGCGATGATTCCGGAGGGCCTAGTGCTGCTGACCAGTATCTCGTTTGGCTTGGCCGCGGTGACGTTGGCCAGGCGCCAGGTGCTGGTACAGGAGCTTCCCGCCGTGGAAGGGCTGGCTCGGGTGAATATGGTGTGCCTGGACAAAACCGGAACCCTGACCCACGGGACGCTGGTTGTTGACGGCGTGGCACTGCTCAGCGGTGCCGGTGCGCATGCACGTGTGCTGGCTGATTTTGCTGCGGATCCGCAGGCTAATGCCACGGCGGCCGCGCTGGCCAGCAGATACGCGGAAACTACTGACACCGGGCCGGATGTGGTGGTGGGCTTCAAGAGCTCGCACAAATGGAGCTCGCTCACGTATCACGGCGGCGCGGAAGTGGGCCAATGGGTCCTCGGAGCCCCCGAGATGGTGCTGGATCCGGGTCTGAATGATCACGCTGAGGTACTGACCCGCTGTGCAGCACAGGCTGATGCTGGCCTGCGAGCCCTTGTACTGGTGCGCAGTACCCAGCGTGCGCAGCCTGTCCCTGCGGATCAACGCCAAGTGCCGCAACTGCCGCGCGAACGCACCCCGGTGGCCATTCTGACGTTCAAGGAACAGGTGCGCGAGGATGCGGCGGCCACGCTGCGCTACTTCCGGGAACAGGGTGTCACGCTGAAGATAGTCTCCGGTGACAACCCCCGGACCGTTGCCGCCGTGGCGCGTGAGGTGGGTTTTGCCGACGTCGGCGTGGGGTATGACGCCCGCAACTTGCCCGCGGATCCCGAGGAGTTTGCGGACATTGTTAATCGCGAAGCCGTCCTGGGGCGCGTGACGCCGGAGCAGAAGAAGCAGATTGTGCTCGCGTTGCAACGGCGTGGTCACGTGGTGGCGATGACGGGCGACGGCGTCAATGACGCTCTGGCTTTGAAGTATGCGGACATTGGCGTCGCCATGGGTCAAGGGGCTGACGCAACCAAAGCCGTCTCACGACTAGTGCTGCTGGACGGTAAGTTTTCCCAGCTGCCCTTTGTGGTGGCCGAGGGGCGGCGCATTATTGCCAACGTGGAGCGCGTGGCCAACCTGTTCCTGACCAAAACCACATACGCCGTCGCCATTTCCCTGGTGATCGGCCTGCTGTTGTGGCGATACCCCTTCCTGCCACGGCACCTCTCCCTTGTGTCCTCCCTGACCATCGGCATCCCTGCCTTCTTCCTCGCGCTGCTGCCCAATAAACGGCGGTACCAGCGGGGATTTCTGCGGCGCGTGCTGATGTTTTCGGTGCCAGCTGGTGTGATTATCAGCGCCTGCATTCTGGGTGTCTATGGCTATGCGCGGGCCGCGCCGGATGCGGCACTTGATCCCATAGCGCAGACTCAGGCGGCATCCACCGCCACCACCATGGCCTTGCTCGCCGTCGCCCTCTGGACGCTCTCCGCACTGGCCCGGCCATTCGACCGCTGGCGCGCACTGTTGGTGGGCTGCTTGATTGCGGCGGTAGCCCTGATTCTGCTGGTGCCGGCTGGCCGCGACTTCTTTGCTCTGCAACTGCCCACGGGGCACTTGCTTGCCGTTACGATGGGCGTAGTTGTTCTGGGTTGCGCGGCCATCGAAGTCCTGTATCGCTGGCTCAGAGCTAGAGGTGCTGTTTCGATGCGTGAATAGGGCAGATCCGCCCATCATCACAGGTGCGAAGTGCTCGGCTAGTTAGGCAATCCTAACTAGCACCCCAACTGTTGCGTGGCAAGATAAAAGCTGTGGCGAGAGGAGTCCAATTGTGAGTACTGTGGACAGTTTTGGTTCCAAAGGCGTACTGAATGTAGCCGGGACTGAATATGAGATTTTCCGACTGAGCTCGGTAGAAGGCGCAGACCGCCTTCCATACAGCCTTAAGGTGCTGCTGGAGAACTTGCTGCGAACTGAGGACGGCGCCAATATTACGGCCGACCACGTTCGCGCACTGGCCGGTTGGGATGCCAATGCGCAGCCCAACACGGAGATCCAGTTCACCCCGGCTCGCGTCATCATGCAGGACTTCACCGGAGTTCCCTGCATCGTTGACCTGGCTACCATGCGCGAGGCCATCAAGGATCTCGGTGGCGATCCCACCCGAGTGAACCCCTTGGCACCTGCCGAGATGGTCATTGACCACTCCGTGCAAATTGACGTATTTGGCAATTCCGGCGCCTTGGAGCGCAACATGGAAATTGAGTACCAGCGCAATGGCGAGCGGTACCAGTTCCTACGTTGGGGCCAGACGGCCTTTGACGATTTCAAGGTCGTTCCCCCAGGAACCGGTATTGTGCACCAGGTCAACATTGAGTACTTGGCCCGCACCGTGATGACTCGTGAGGTAGAAGGCACGCTGCGCGCGTACCCGGACACCTGCGTTGGCACGGACTCGCACACCACCATGGTCAACGGCCTGGGTGTGCTGGGTTGGGGCGTTGGCGGCATCGAAGCCGAGGCTGCCATGTTGGGTCAGCCGGTTTCCATGTTGATTCCCCGCGTTGTTGGCTTCAAGCTCACGGGATCCATCCCGGCCGGAGCTACGGCAACTGACGTGGTGCTGACCATCACAGAGATCCTGCGCAAGCACGGCGTAGTGGGCAAGTTCGTGGAGTTCTACGGTGACGGTGTAGCCGAGGTTCCCCTGGCCAACCGCGCCACCATCGGTAACATGAGCCCGGAATTCGGTTCCACCGCAGCCATGTTCCCCATTGACGACGTGACCCTTGACTACCTGCGCCTCACCGGGCGCGCTGAGGAAAACGTTGCTCTGGTTGAGGCGTACGCCAAGGAGCAGGGCCTCTGGCACGATCCGTCCAAGGAGATCCAGTTCTCCGAGTACCTGGAATTGGATTTGGGCACCGTTGTGCCGTCCATCTCCGGCCCGAAGCGCCCGCAGGACCGCATCGAGCTGACAGATGCCAAGGAGCAGTTCCGCAAGGACATCCACAACTACGTGTCCCTGGACGCTGGCAGTGTGGATGAGTCCCTGGACGAGTCGTTCCCGGCCTCGGATGCACCGTCTTTCACACACGCTGATTCACACCCCGCGGAAATCGAGCGCGTTGTCTCTGCTGCGAACGGTGCACATGGACGCCCGTCCAAGCCCGTCACGGTTACCACCACTGAGGGGGGAACCTTCGAGCTGGATCACGGCGCTGTATCGATTGCGTCAATCACCTCCTGCACCAACACGTCCAACCCGTCCGTGATGTTGGCCGCTGCATTGCTGGCTCGCAACGCTGTGGACAAGGGCCTGACGTCCAAGCCCTGGGTAAAGACTTCTGTGGCTCCCGGTTCCAAGGTAGTCACTGACTACTACGAAAAGTCCGGGTTGACCCCGTACTTGGAGAAGCTGGGCTTCTACATTGTTGGTTACGGCTGTGCTACCTGTATTGGTAACTCCGGCCCGCTGGCTACGGAAATTTCCGAAGCTATCCAGGAGAATGACCTTTCGGTCACGGCAGTTCTGTCCGGTAACCGTAACTTTGAAGGCCGCATCAACCCGGACGTGAAGATGAACTACTTGGCCTCACCGCCATTGGTTATCGCCTACGCCCTGGCTGGCACCATGGACTTCGACTTCGATGCGGACCCTCTGGGCCAGGACGAAGCCGGCAACGATGTGTTCTTGAAGGACATTTGGCCCTCACCCACCGAGGTGCAGGAAGTCATTGGCTCTTCGATTGACAAGGACATGTTCACCCGCGGCTATGAAGGCGTGTTTGAAGGCGACGCTCGCTGGAAGGCACTCGACACTCCAGAGGGCAACACCTTCGAGTGGGTCGAAAGCTCCACGTACGTTCGTAAGCCACCGTACTTCGACGGTATGAAGGCAGAGCCGGAGCCCGTTGCGGACATCTCCGGTGCTCGCGTTCTGTTGAAGCTGGGCGATTCGGTCACCACTGACCACATCTCCCCGGCAGGTTCTTTCAAGTCGGATACCCCAGCAGGGCAGTACTTGCTGGCCCACGGCGTTGAGCGCAAGGACTTCAACTCCTACGGCTCCCGCCGTGGAAACCACGAGGTGATGATCCGTGGAACGTTCGCCAACATCCGTATCAAGAACCAGTTGCTCTCCGACTTCAATGACGGAAGCGGCGTGGAGGGCGGTTTCACCCGTGACTTCACCCAGGCCGATGGCCCGCAGGCTTACGTCTACGACGCCGCTCAGAACTACCAGGCAGCGGGAACGCCGCTGGTAGTGCTGGCCGGTAAGGAGTATGGCTCCGGTTCATCGCGTGACTGGGCAGCCAAGGGCACCGCGTTGTTGGGCGTCAAGGCTGTTGTGGCTGAGAGCTACGAGCGTATTCACCGTTCCAACCTGATTGGTATGGGCGTTCTTCCGCTGCAGTACCCGGAAGGCGAGTCCGCCAGCACCATTGGTCTGGACGGCACGGAGACGTTTGCCGTTGAGGGTGTCACCGAGTTGAACAACGGCACCACGCCGAAGACGCTCAAGGTCACCGCAACCAAGGAGGACGGCACCACTAAGTCCTTCGATGCAACCCTGCGCATTGATACACCAGGAGAGGCCGATTACTACCGTAACGGCGGCATCCTGCAGTACGTATTGCGTCAGATCAGCGCCAAGTAAGGTCTGAGCTACCCCCCTGGGTGACCGTGGCTGTACCCCGCATTGGCGGGAGTGCAGCTATGGTCACCCAGTTTTGCGTTCTGGGGCAGTGCGCCCTGAACGCGATAATGTAGACAACAGGCCCTTATTCAGGACCATTGCGAAGGAGGGCAAACATGCCACTGCTGGAAACCATTGGGTCCCCCCAGGACCTTGCCAAGCTCAGCGATGAGCAGATGGTGACGCTGGGTGCGGAGATCCGGGAATTCTTGGTGAGCAACGTTTCACGCACCGGCGGCCATCTGGGGCCGAACCTTGGCGTGGTTGAGCTGACGCTAGCCGTTCATCGCGTCTTTGATTCGCCACGGGACAGCATCATCTTTGACACCGGCCACCAGTCCTATGTGCACAAGTTGGTCACCGGCCGGCGGGATTTCACTACGCTGCGCCAACAGGGCGGTTTGTCCGGCTATCCGGAGCGCGCGGAATCCGTTCATGACATTGTCCAGAGTTCTCATGCGTCCTCCTCTCTCTCCTGGGCAGATGGTATTTCCCGTGCACGCCAACTCACTGGCGAGGGGGATCGTTACGTGGTGGCCGTCGTCGGCGATGGTGCCTTGACCGGTGGCATGACGTGGGAAGCCATTAACAACATCGCTGCGGATAAGGATCGGCGCGTAGTGATTGTGGTGAAT
>JABBNV010000220.1:0-370 GCA_019352125.1 Acidobacteriota bacterium
GTTCCCGGCATGCTCACCACTACATTGCGCCCAGACTGGGTGCTGATTTCAGATTCGGATACGCCGGATCCATCCACGCGCTGCCGAATGATGGCTACTGCTTGGTTCAGCTGATCGTTATTGATCGACGCTCCGCCCTCAACCTTGGGCGCCAGAATCATCTGCGTGCCACCCTCCAGGTCCAAGGCTAGCTTCGGTGCCCAGCTGGCAGCGCCTGCAACAATTCCGCCGCCCAGCAGGATGGTGAGCGCAGCAAATATTGCCACCAGCCAAGTCAGTGTCCTACGGGCAGATGCCGTGGGGCCTTTTCGTGCCATGAAAGGTTCTTTCTTCTTGCGTCTTGGCCACACGCACCTTCAGCGCCGCACTG
>JABBNV010000220.1:380-687 GCA_019352125.1 Acidobacteriota bacterium
GTGGTGGTCGCCTTTCCGAATTGCGATTGCGACAAAGGCCGTGCGGCGCTGAAGGTGGAGCAGCTGCTCGGTTCCCATAAATTTCCTGGGAACTACTTGTCGGTGGAGTTATCCCGGTTCAATCGGTTCAGCGTGTCCTCAGCAGATTCGTTAGTGTACTCGGAAGAGGTGCCAGGGTGATTGTCAGCGTTGGTTCCGGCTGCGTCCGTGCCGTTGGTCAATGACGATGCATCGTCGGGGACTACGGTTTCTGCCTCTTGGGCAGGCGGAGTGATCTTGGTGATGGTCTGCTTGTGCACAGTTGCCT
>JABBNV010000220.1:697-1195 GCA_019352125.1 Acidobacteriota bacterium
TCGGCATCAATGGAAACCACAGTGCCAAACAGGCCGTAGTTGGTCATTACCTCTGCGCCGGGGACAAGCAGGCTCTGTTGTTCCTGTTGCTTCTTTTGCGTGGCCCTGTTCTTGCGGAACATGGTGAACAGCAAGACAGCACCAATCACCACTACAAGAATCAGCATGGGGTCAAACCCACCGGTGGAAGAGGCAGCGTCGGCGGCAAGTACAGAAGAAAGCACAGCGGGAGTCCGTTCGTATGGATCAGGGGCGCGTCACAGCACTGAAACGTGCCAGACGTCATACCAGTCTAAACTCTATTCCTTACCAACAAGTTCCAAGGCGCGCTCTAGCACTTCGGTGATTCCGCGTCGTTGATGGGAAAAAGTGCTGGAGAATTAACCCCCGCCACGCCAGCGGGCATCTCAAGGCCCAGATGCCCCCAAGCATCTGGCATGGCGATTCTGCCTCGCGGAGTGCGGCCCAAAAGTCCCTCCCGGACCAGGAAAGGCTCGG
>JABBNV010000220.1:1205-1626 GCA_019352125.1 Acidobacteriota bacterium
CTCTACCGTTTCTGGTTCCTCGCCCACCGCAATGGCCAGAGTGGAAAGTCCCACCGGGCCACCGTTGAACTTCATGACCAGGGCATGCAGCACGGCTCTGTCCAGACGGTCCAGTCCACGCTCGTCGACCTCATACATGTTGAGGGCGGAGGAAGCCGTCCGTGCGTCAATATTCTGAACGGAATGCACCAGCGCCCAATCCCTAACCCTCCGCAATAAGCGGTTGGCTATGCGAGGCGTCCCCCGGGATCGACCTGCAATTTCCGCAAAACCTGCACTACTGAGCTTCAGATCCAGCAGTCCAGCAGATCGCCGCAAAACCAATTCCAGTTCGGCAACGGAGTAAAACTCAAGGTGTCCAGTGAATCCGAACCTGTCACGGAGGGGGCCAGGCAGCAGGCCTGCACGGGTGGTTGCACCC
>JABBNV010000220.1:1636-4062 GCA_019352125.1 Acidobacteriota bacterium
GTCCACCCGGAAATCTTCCATGGCCATGTACAGCATCTCTTCGGCTGGTCTTGACATCCGGTGAATCTCATCAAGAAACAGCACCTCTCCCTCGGACAAGGAGGACAGAATTGCAGCCAGATCACCTGCGTGTTGAATGGCAGGGCCGGAGCTAATGCGCAGGGGCGCGTTCATTTCTGCAGCAATGATCATCGCCAAGGTGGTTTTGCCAAGCCCAGGAGGGCCGGAGAGCAATACATGGTCTGCGGACCTACCGCGAATTCTGGAGGCTTCCAGCACTAGGGAGAGTTGTTGTCGCACCCTCTGCTGCCCCACAAAATCATCGAGGTTTTTAGGACGGAGCGCGGCTTCAATGGCTCGTTCTTCTTGTTCCGGCACGGCCGAGACTACTGAATTGTCAACTTCTTTTGGTGCTGGCATGAGCTAGCTCCTGGCCCCGGTTGAGGAACGCGTATGGTCTTGCCCCAGCCAGCGCAGAGTGGACCGGAGAATTTCAGCTACGTTTCCGTGTGCTGCCAATTCGGGTTGATCGGCCACGGTCTTATCCACGCTGGCTTCCGCATCCTTCTCGCTCCAACCCAAGCTAGTCATTGCAGCCACCACTTGGGGCTTCCAAGCGGCATCAAGCAGACTGACTGACTGGCTTGCATTGGGTGAGTGAACCAATTTACCTGTCAGCTCCAATACCATGCGGGCAGCAACCTTGGGCCCAATGCCCGGTACCTTGGTCAAGGCCTTACCGTCCTTGCTTTCCACAGCACTGGCCACGTCATCCGGATCTAAAACAGACAGAACCGCCAGCGCCAAGCGTGGGCCAATTCCACTCACGGTCAATAGAGTTTCGAAAACTTCCCGTTCTGCCTCGGCACCAAAGCCGTACAGCGTCATCGAGTCTTCGCGCACGATCATAGCTGTGCTGATTTTGGCTTCTTGACCCATGCGCAGAGGCGCCAGAGTTTTTGGTGTGGTGTGCACCAGCATGCCCACACCGTTGACATCGATCACCACAGATGCCAGCGAAATCTTTGCTACCTCGCCGCGAACAAAACTGATCATCTGCGCTACTCCCGCTAACTCTCTGCCAGTACCCACCGTCGGTACCGAATCCGGCACCGTAGAACATATCTACTAAAAGACTAGTCCCTCTTGCCATCGTGCGGGGTCCGCCACGCGCAATAGCTACCTATCTCCACTGCGTGGACGGGCGTTCCTTGTTCTTCTTGGCCTTGGCCTCGGCTTCACGCCAGAGCTTCTGTGCAGCCGTTCCACCAGAAGATGCCTCAGCTGTCGTGGTTTGCCCTGCGGTTCCAGAGACAACGCCAGTACTTGCTGGGCCACTGCGCCACGCATGCGTGATCGCCAAGGCCAGCGCGTCCGCTGCGTCCGCCGGCTTGGGGGCAACTGACAGACGCAATATCTTGGTCACCATAGTGGTCACCGCCGTCTTGTCGGCCCGCCCGCTGCCTGTCACCGCAGCCTTAACTTCGGAAGGAGTGTGTAAGGCAACGGGGATGCCGCGTCGCGCAGCCGCAGCTATGACGACGCCGGATGCCTGAGCCACACCCATCACGGTGCTGACATTCATTTGGGCAAATACTCGCTCAATGGCTACAACGTCTGGCTGATGCTGATCCAGCCACACGTCAATTTCCTTCGCAATGACTAGCAGCCTCTGATCCAGTGCCAACTCTGCGCCAGAACCAACCACGCCGACAGCAACCATCACAGCGCTGCGGTCAGAGGCAACGTCAACCACTCCAAGGCCGCAGCGCGTTAGCCCCGGGTCAACACCCAGAACACGCAGGGCTAGTCGTCTTCTAGCTGAGCCATAACATCGGCACTAATGTCCGCATTTGCGTAGACGTTCTGGACGTCATCCAAGTCCTCTAGCGCATCGAACAGCTTCACGAACTTACGGGCGTTAGCCACATCCAGCTCCACCTGCATGGAGGGAACAAACCCTGCCTCATCGGTGTCGTAGTCAATTCCGGCATCGGTCAGCGCTGCTCGAATAGCGGGCAGGTCCTGGGGGTCGGAAATGACTTCGAAGCTGTCCCCGTCGTCCTTAACTTCTTCGGCTCCAGCTTCAAGCACGGCCATCAACACGTCATCTTCGGTGAGCTCTTTTTTAGGTAGCGACACGATGCCCTTGCGCGTGAACATGTAGGCAACAGAACCTGGATCCCCCATGTTGCCGCCATTGCGCCCAACAGCCAGGCGAACTTCAGAAGCTGCGCGGTTCTTGTTATCGGTAAGACATTCAATCAGCAGCGCAGTGCCCTGGGGTCCGTAGCCCTCGTACATGATGGTTTGGTAATCAACGGCATCGCCCAGCTGGCCAGAGCCACGCTTGATGGCGCGGTCAATGTTGTCCGCAGGTACGGAGGTCTTCTTCGCCTTGGAAACAGCAAGTTCCAGAGAAGGGT
>JABBNV010000220.1:4076-4900 GCA_019352125.1 Acidobacteriota bacterium
CAATATCCGGACCGCCAATACGAGCAGCAACTTCGATGTTCTTGATCAGCTTGGCGAACGACTTGGCGCGGCGGCCGTCAATGATGGCCTTTTTGTGCTTGGTGGTTGCCCATTTGGAGTGGCCTGACATGCTTTACGCTTCTCCTCTAATCATCCGGATAAAAAGTTCGTGGACCCGTAGCTCGCCTGTGACCTCCGGGTGGAACGAGGTGGCCAGCAGGTGATGTGTACGCACCGCAACGGCGTGGGTACTTCCGTTAATTCTAACGTCTGCCAACGTTTCTACGTTGTGCCCCACGCGTTCAAGCCAGGGGGCGCGGATAAAAACAGCGTGAACCGGCTCGCTCGTGGACAACTGCGCGAAGTCCAACTCGGTTTCAAAAGAATCAACCTGACGGCCAAAAGCGTTGCGGCGAACCGTCACATCCAAGCCGCCGAACGACTGTTGGGGATTGCCTTCTTGATCCGTGGCCGGGTCAGCGATCTCATTGGACAACAGAATCATGCCCGCGCAGCTGCCGTAAACGGGTAGCCCGTTGGCAATTTTCTCTCGGATCGGTTCCGCGATTTCGAAAATCCGGCTTAACTTATCGATCGTGGTGGATTCCCCGCCAGGCAGCACCAGTCCGTCAATGTCAGTCAGTTCCTGAGGGCGGCGAATGCTCACCGGGTCACCGCCGCTGGCCACAATGGATCGTGCGTGCTCTCGCACGTCTCCTTGTAAGGCAAGAATGCCGACTCGGGGGCGCTTTCGTGAAGTATCTGCGGTAGTCACCCCCATAGTTTAGTGGCCAGTACCACGCTTCCAATCCACGCCTGCGTCC
>JABBNV010000221.1 GCA_019352125.1 Acidobacteriota bacterium
CTGTCCATCGTGGTCTGGTCCACCACCATAGGCGCTGTGCTGGGCCCGAATCTTTTCACCCCCGGGGAATCTGTCGGCGCCGCCCTCGGCCTCCCGCCGCTAACTGGTGCTTTTGCATTTTCTGTAGCCGCCCAGCTCGCTGCCGCCGCCATCTACGCCGTCGGACTCCGCCCAGACCCGCTCCTGACTGCCATGGCGACCCGGGTGCATGACCCTGCCGCGCCTCGCCCGCAGGGTGGGCTACGCGTTCTTCGTAGTAATCCGCGGGCTCGCTATGCAGTAGCAGTGGTAGCACTGAGTCATGCCACCATGGTGGCGCTCATGTCCATGACCCCCATACACCTGCGTGACCATGGAGCGAGTCTGACCATTGTTGGGCTAACCATCAGCCTGCACATCGCTGGCATGTACGCCCTCTCCCCCGTCTTCGGTTGGATGGCAGACAAGGTTGGCCAGCATCGCACCATTGTGCTGGGCCAGTCCATGCTGGTCATCTCGTTGCTGCTGGCTGGCTTTGCGGCCAATTCCCGCGGGGCGGTTACGGCAAGCCTGATCCTGCTAGGCCTCGGCTGGTCAGCCTCCGTAGTGGCAGGGTCTGCCTTGGTTGCCGAGTCCGCGGCACCCCAGGACCGGCTGGCGCTTCAGGGACTCTCAGACCTGACCATGAATGCTTCCGGTGCCATCGGCGGTGCGTTGGCTGGCCTGGTACTCACTGCCGCTGGCTATTCAGGGTTGGGATTCGTCTCGCTCAGCCTCGTCGCCGTCGTCCTCATCTGGACTGCCTTGCAACGCCGCAGTGCTCCCGAAATACAAGCCCCTAAAGAAATGGAAAAACTATGAAAGGCACAAGCCGATACAGCGAGAGAGTGCGAGCTTCCGCGCTGCTCGGCTGGCACCGAAGCCGAGTGGCCACCGCCATTGGAATGACGATCCTGGCCGCGGGCTTTCTGCTCATGGCAACAGGCATGGCGGCGGATCCTACGGCCGGCCCGCTGCGATACGTGTCACTGGCGACGGCGTCGATCCTCGCGGGATTGTTGGCGGGTAGCTATGTGCGAGCCCCCATTGGCGCGGGCGCTACATTTTGCGATCTGCGCTGGCCTGTCATCGGTCTCTTCGGAACAATCTGGGCAAATTCACCACGGCAAGCCGCACCCTCAGTGCAGATCGTCATTGGCATCCTGGCCCTGTCCGTCATGGCATGGGCCCTATATGCCCGGCTGAAGCTGGAGCGCCACGTCATACAAGCAGCTGCGGCAGCCCCCGAAGGTGCAGAACCGGAGGTCTGCACAGACTGCCGTCCGTTGTTCCCAGTCAAGGTTTCCCCGCGCCAGTGATCAGGTGCTAGGTAGACGTAACGGAACCGCCGGAGTGTACAGATGACGACCGAGAGTACTGCTTTGCCACGGGACAGTGGAGGCGGACCTCACAACCCGCGGGGCACACGGGAAGCAATCTCTCTGGGGTTGCGGCAGAACCTGTCACAATTCATTCTCCTTGTTGCCATCAACGCCCTCGTCGGGGGCACCCTCGGCCAGGAACGCACGGTGCTGCCGCTACTGGCCAAGCAGGTCTTCCATCTGGATCTCTATACGTCCGCCCTGACCTACATCGTCGCGTTCGGACTAGCCAAAGCGGCGACCAACTACTTCGCCGGCACGCTCTCGGACCGTTATGGCCGAAAGCCGGTTCTGGTGGCCGGCTGGCTCATCGCACTGCCCGTGCCGCTGCTGTTGATTCTTGGACCATCCTGGGGGTGGATCGTCGCTGCCAATGTGATCTTGGGAGTCAGCCAAAGCCTCACATGGTCCACTACCGTCATCATGAAAATGGACCTCGTCGGCCCCTCCCGCCGTGGACTGGCAATGGGCCTTAACGAGGCCGCTGGCTACCTCGGCGTAGCCGCTACAGCCTTGGCCACCGGCTACATCGCCGCTAACTACGGGCTCCGTCCGGGGCCGTTCCTGCTGGGCGCCGCCTACATTGCCCTGGGTCTCGGTCTTTCCGCTGTCATGGTAAGGGAAACCCGGAGTCACGCCAGGCTAGAAGCCGCCAACCACACCACTACCCATACCAGTGCACACGGAGAATTAAGCAATCGCGAGATTTTCACCCTTACCAGCTTCCGAGACAAGTCTCTCTCCTCGGTCAGCCAGGCAGGTCTGGTCAACAACCTCAACGATGGCCTCGCTTGGGGGCTCTTCCCGGTGCTGTTCGCCGCAGGCGGCCTAAGCATCGAGAAGATCGGCATCCTCGCCGCCGTCTACCCCGCCGTTTGGGGTGCTGGCCAACTCCTCACGGGGGCGCTATCAGACAAGGTCGGCCGTAAACCGCTGATCGTCGGAGGCATGCTCGTCCAAGGCATGGCGTTGGTGATGGTCGCCTTCGGACGCGACTTTGGTGTCTGGCTTGCTGCGGCCGTGCTGCTCGGATTAGGTACTGCCATGGTCTACCCCACCCTTCTGGCGGCCATCGGCGACGTTGCCCACCCAACCTGGCGCGCACGCTCTGTGGGAATCTACCGGCTCTGGCGCGACAGCGGATTCGCCATCGGTGCCCTCCTCGCCGGAATTCTTGCAGACGCTTACGGCATCCCTGCGGCCGTTACCGCCGTCGGAATTCTCACCGCACTGTCCGGAATCCTTGTGGCCGTCCGGATGCGCAGTACCGACTACAAACCTGCCCAGTAAAAACCACGGTCGCTGGGCCTGGTTCCCTCGCGGCACTGGGCCATCGAATAGCTCCCACCGCCAGGCGTGCTATGGCAGCACACCGCACGGACTCTTATTCTGTCAGACCGTGGGGAAGCCTGCTGAGACCCAGTCGAGCATTCCGCCTGGCACGGTGTACGCCGTGAAGCCGGCGGATGTCAGCTGGTCCGCAGCCACCTCACTCCGGCGCCCACTTCGGCACACAGTGATGACGGTGCGCGACTTGTCCAGTTCATTGAGGCGCCCGGCTAGTTCACCCAGGGCTATATGCTTCGCGCCAAGAATCATACCTTCGGCAACTTCAGCCTGTTCGCGAACATCCACAATCTGGGCATCAGTGCCGGTCTTGAGCTGTTCTGCGAGCTGTTGTGGGGTGATTTCCATGTGCTGCACCTTTCGGTAGGATGTATGCGCTGAAATATTCGCAGTGCGGTGGCTTGCTTGAGAGTGCCGAATATCCGGCAACCCTAGCGGGTAGTTATCCCTTACTCCACAATACCCCTAGGGGTATCAAATTACCCAGACCGAAGCGGCCAATATCTTTGAAGGGATGTTCAGCCACCCACGCCCCGCCGGAGAGACGCACATTACAAGCGGACGTATGCCCACCCTTCCCACTGCCTCATGCCAGGTGAGCAATGGCTGCTGGCACCAAACCAACGCCGGGAAGAAGCTGCTCGGCCAAAATGTCCAATGAACGTAGGCTATTTCCGCATGCAAGTATCCGGATTCCCTTGGCCAGGGCTTCACTTATCGAATCTTCCAGGGTTGAGCCTGCGGCCAACAGCCCTACCCCAGAGCCTTGGATAACCACCTCAATAGGGACACCCGGAGCCAGACCGGCCACTGCATTGGCAGCACTCCGAAGAGCTCCGGTGAGTCCGGTACTCTCAGCCGGTCCTGCACTGTGCACGAGAAGCCCTCGCACAGCATCGCCCCCATGTGTTTGGTTCGGAAATTCAGTGGCTGACATTAGAGCTCCTTCAACATCGGCAGGGCCACCATAAGGCCCAAGAAAAAATTCGCGGTTATTGTTCCATGGCTGGCGGCTGCGCATCACCTGGTGGCATCGGAGAGGATCCTGAAGCGACACCGTGAGCTACCGAGCGTTCCCGGCGGAACAGCAGCACAAACGCAACTGCGCCCCCGAGGAAGATCACCCCCGCCACCCACGTGTTTACCCTGAGCCCCAGGATCAAGTTGGCGTAGTCCGAGCGCATCAGCTCAAAGACAAACCGCCCGGCGGTGTAGCCCGCGACATAGAGCGCCAAAACGCTCCCGGCTCCTAGACTGAACTTCCGGTCCAGGTAGAGAATCAGGAAGCCTACCAAAATGCACCAGATGGACTCGTAGAGGAACGTGGGCTGGAAGTAGCCGAGCACCACTGGTCCCCCAGCTGCATTGGTCACGGCAGTCCCTGTGGCGGTATCCATCTGGTTAATCTGTAGTTTCCAGGGCAACGTGGTCGGGTCCCCGTAGAGTTCGTTATTGAACCAGTTTCCCCAGCGGCCCAAGGCCTGAGCGAAGAGCACTCCCGGTACTACCGCGTCGAGAAACGCAACGAGGGAAACTTTTGCCCGTCGGCAGCCGATCCAGGCACCCACACAACCCAGGACGATCGCACCCCATATGCCTAGGCCGCCGTCCCAGATGGCAAACGCATTCCACGGGTTCTTGCCCGGAAGGAAGTACAGTTCAGGATCAGTAATGACGTGGTAGATGCGGCCACCGATAATCCCGGCCGGGATGGCCCACAGGCAAATGTCCATCACCTGCCCGACGCTGCCGCCTCGGGCTTCCCAGCGTCGGGATCCCAGCCAGATGGCCACCACGATACCGGCCATGATGCACAGGGCATAAAAGTGGATGGTCAGCGGGCCCAGGTGGATGGCACTGACAGTGGGTGAAGGAATGAAGGAATCATTGACGTGCATAGTCGGGACGGGTCCTGTCACAAATATTTCGATAATGGGTGAACACGGCTTGCAGGAGCCGAGCATGGAAACCTCGATGAGAACCGGCTGCGGGACCCCAATAGCACGCAATTAATGGTTCAGTAACAGAACTATTCTATACAGGGAACTATCGCGATAGGCAGGCCCAACAATCTCGCCGCGCTGAGAACGCCCCTCCATGGACGACGACGGCGCCCCTCACCTTGCAGAGTGAGGGG
>JABBNV010000222.1 GCA_019352125.1 Acidobacteriota bacterium
AGTCGCTGAGCATCTGCCCGTTCCTGGGCATTGGGGGGCAGCACAGCACCGGTTCTGCCCGTTGCTTTGGCACGGACCTCGCCGAACATGAGTCGCGAATACTCTTCCGCAAATTCCTCGTCGCTGAGTTGCTCACCGCGCGCTGTGAGCGATTCGAGCAACGCCTTGTGTGCCGCCGTCGCCGGTAAATCAGCAGTGAGCGAGAAGCACCCGGGTTCGGCCAGCACCAGTGAATAGACCAGTTCAGGATGCTCCACGGCCGTCATCATGGCCGCGATGGCTCCCTGCGAATGTGCTACCAGATGCCCGCCGTCGCCCAGCGCATCACGGACAATCCGCGCATCTTCGACGAAGTCCGTGGGGACGGGCTCCGTGTTGGGCCCATAACCGTGGCGACGAAGAAACAAAGCATCGTAGTTAAGCGCCAGGCCATGTTGGGCTGGCCATGCAGCCGCACCGAAACGGCCCGCACCATGGACAAAGACAATCCGTTCGGCGTTCATGCGTCCTCCCGAACGGATGTGACTAATTCCCTAGGAATTTCTCGAAGCCCTTGGGCAGGTTGAGCGAGGCCGGGTCAAAGTCCGCAGCGCCCTGTTGCCCGAACGCTGCACCCGTCGCGGCCGGCTTGGCGCCATTGATGCGACGCTCTTCCGCCTCACGCAGCTCCTGCGCAGCCTTAGCAGGATTTCCCGAGCGGGCTTTCTTCTTCGGCGCCGACTTACCGCCCTTGCGTTTGGTGGCGAAACCACCCGGGCCAGCCATGCCAGGCATCCCTGGAATGCCACCGCCGGATGCCATCTTGCGCATCATCTTCTGGGCTTGGCTAAAGCGCTCCAGCAGGCCGTTGACCTCGGAAACGTGGACGCCCGAACCCCGTGCAATGCGTGCGCGTCGGGAACCGTTGATGATCTTAGGGGCTACCCGCTCGTGCGGGGTCATGGAGCGAACTATGGCCTCTACTCGGTCAATTTCACGCTCGTCGAAGTTTTCGAGTTGCTGCCGCATGCTCGCAGCGCCAGGCATCATCATGAGCATTTTCTTCATGGAGCCCATGTTGCGAATCTGCTGCATTTGGGACAGGAAATCGTCCAGAGTGAAGTCTTCCTGGTCGGCAAATTTCTTCGCCATCCGCTCAGCTTCGTCCTTGTCCCAATTCTTCTCAGCCTGCTCAATGAGGGTGAGGACGTCGCCCATGTCCAGAATGCGGCTGGCCATGCGATCCGGGTGGAACAACTCAAAATCATCCAGGCTCTCACCGGTGGACGCGAACATCACGGGCTTACCCGTCACGGACGCGACGGACAGCGCCGCGCCTCCTCGAGCGTCGCCGTCGAGCTTGGAAAGGACCACACCCGTAAAGTTGACGCCTTCATTGAAGGCCAGCGCAGTGTTGACCTCATCCTGCCCGATCATCGCATCTATCACGAACAAGACTTCGTCCGGAACAATGGCGGCCCGAATGTCAGCAGCCTGCTGCATGAGTTCTGCATCCACGCCAAGACGCCCGGCAGTATCAACAATCACGACGTCGTGCAGCTTGGCACGTGCCTCGGCAACGCCAGCGCGCGCAACAGCTACCGGGTCACCCGTGGCCGATTCGAACTCGCTACTAACCCCGGGGTGGGGGGCGAAAACGGGGACTCCTGCCCGCTCACCGTTGACCTGCAACTGGCGCACGGCGTTGGGGCGCTGTAGATCCGCTGCCACCAACAACGGGCTGTGTCCCTGGCCTTTGAGCCACTTGGACAGCTTTCCGGCAAGGGTGGTTTTGCCAGCACCCTGCAGACCAGCCAGCATGATGACGGTTGGCGGGTTTTTGGCCAGACGAATGCGCCGTGTCTCACCGCCCAGAATCGCTACGAGTTCTTCGTTGACGATCTTGACGATTTGTTGTGCCGGGTTCAGCGCGGCGTTAACTTCCGCGCCCAAAGCGCGTTCGCGTACCTTGGCCGTAAATTCTCGCACCACGGGTACGGCCACATCCGCGTCCAGCAGGGCACGCCGAATTTCCCGGACTGTGGCGTCAATGTCCGCTTCAGACAAACGGCCCTTGCCGCGAAGGTTCTTAAAGGTTGCTGTCAACCGGTCAGAGAGTGAGTTGAACACGCGCCGCGTACTTCTTTCGTCAGGGTGGTGGGGCTCGCTGTGAGAATGTCCGCTCACAACAAAGGCCTACTGGACTCAACTACCAAGAGTACCAACTGGTGCCCGATGTGCAGACCGACCCGTGCACAGCGGTTGCATGCCACGCGCCAGCTAGCGAATTTTTCGCTACTTCTTCCGCTGTCTACCTGCAAAAACTCATCTGAGAGTGGCATGCTGAAGCTGTGACTGCTCAAAGAACTGCCAAGAAAATTGTTAGCAAAACAACCACCGTCAAGGGCTCTGACAGCATCAAGACTCTGCTGATTCTGGGCGCATCCGGTGATCTCACCGGGAGGCTGCTACTCCCTGGACTTGCCCGGCTGATAGCCAACAACCGCGCTGACGGAATCACTCTAGCTGGTGCAGGAAGCGACGCATGGACTGCCCAACAGTGGAATGATCGCGTCAAGAGCGTCTTCGATGACGCCGCGAAGGATGCCAAGACCACCGGCAAAACGGCGCTGAACAAGGTGGCCAAAACCAGCACGTACCATCAGGTGGATGTGACGGCCAAGGGCGACCTTGCGGCCTTGTTGGCAACACTCGAAGCTCCCATTGCGGTCTATTTTGCGCTGCCCCCAGCGGTGAGCCAAAAGGCTTGTGAAGTCCTCACAGCCAAGGAGCTGCCCGCCGGGACCCGGTTAGTCATGGAGAAACCGTTCGGCTCCGATGAGGCATCCGCTCACTCGCTCAACGAAACGCTGGCCGCTCTAGTACCGGAAGATCATATTCACCGAGTGGACCATTTCCTGGGCAAATCCACGGTGTTCAACATCCTGGGACTGCGCTTCGCCAACCGCCTCCTCGAGCCGCTGTGGAATAACGCCCACATCGAAAAAGTCGAGATCGTGTTCGACGAGGACCTCACTCTGGAGAACCGGGCCCGCTATTACGATCGCGCCGGCGCACTCAAGGACATGATTCAAAGCCACCTGCTCCAAATCATGGCCATCATCGCTATGGATGCGCCAGCAACCATCGGCGAACGGGATGTTCGCGATGGGATTGCGGCTGTGCTGCGAGCCAGCTTCATTTCCACTGACTTTACGTCCAGCACTCGGCGAGCCAGATACACCGCGGGCAAGATCGGACGCCGAAAGGTTCCGGACTATGTGGCCGAAGAGGGTGTGGACTCAGCCAATAACACGGAGACGTTGGCCGAGGTTGAGGTGCACATTGATAACTGGCGGTGGGCAGGGGTTCCGTTCATCCTGCGCTCCGGCAAGTCCCTAGGGGCCGCCCGCAAAGAAGCCGTGATTACCTACCGCTCAGTGCCGCATCTGCCCACCGGATTCAAGGGGGTTGACTCGCCCAGCAAGCTGCATATCGGATTCGGACCAGACACTCTGAAACTGGACCTGGACGTCAATGGCCCGGGCGATATTTTCGAGCTCAATCGTGTGTACCTCGAGACGGAACTAGCCACTGACCTGCTACTTCCATACGGCGAAGTGCTGGAAGGCGTACTCACGGGGGATCCACTGTTGTCTGTTCGCGGAGATACTGCTGAGCAGTGCTGGCGGATCGTGGAGCCGACCATCAAGGCGTGGAAGGCCAACAAGGTTCCCATGGACGAATATGCGGCTGGCTCGGCGGGCCCCAGCAACTGGGACAACACCCTTTAAGCCGAAGGCTCGCAGCACAGTTAAACACAGTTGAGGTTGCACATCATGATGTGCAACCTCAACTGTTATGACTTGGAAGTTACCTACTAGACGGCGGCGTTTCCTCGTTCACCGGTGCGTACGCGAATTGCTTCGTGCACATCAACGGTCCAGACTTTGCCGTCCCCTGCCCTGCCCGTATTGGAGCTGGCAATGATGACGTCCACAATGTCCCTCGATTGTTCCTCGCTGGCCAGTACCTCAATACGAATCTTTGGGTGCAAATCCACCGTGTACTCAGCTCCTCGGTACACCTCCGTGTGTCCACGTTGGCGTCCATACCCGTGAGCCCCGCTTACAGTGAGTCCCTGCACGCCGTAGCTCTCCAGGCCACCACGGACGTCGTCGAGCTTTTCTGGCCGAACAATGGCGGTGATTAGTTTCATGCCTCAACCTTCGCTTTCTGCGTGGAATCTTCGGTGTTGAACGACGCGGAGTCTACGCCACCAGAGGCGAACTTAGCGTGAAGGGCTGCCTCCACCGGGTGGAAGGCGCCGCCTACCCGGCCTCCAAAATCGTAGGCCGACTCAGCATGAACACTGATATCAACGCCAGCAACTTCGTGGTCTTCCGATACCCGAAAACCGATGGTCTTGTTGATAATCCAGCCCACGATGAACGCGATCACGAAGGAGTAGACCAGCACAGCCACGGAGCCCAGGGCCTGCTTGCCTAGCAGTTCGAGTCCGCCACCGTAGAACAAGCCGGTACCTGCAGCCGGGGAGTTCGGGTCAGCAGCGAGGCCGATGAACAAGGTGCCGAAGAGGCCACCCACCAGGTGAACACCTACTACGTCCAGCGAATCGTCGTAGCCCCACTTGTACTTCAGCCCCACGGCCAGCGCACACAGTGCGCCCGCCAACAGACCCAACACAATGGACCATACCGGGGTCAGCGCAGAACAGGCAGGGGTAATAGCAACCAGACCAGCTACAGCACCGGATGCGGCACCCAAGGACGTAGCGTGACCGTCGCGGAATCGCTCCACCACTAGCCATCCGATGGTTGCCGCTGCCGGAGCGGCCAAAGTGTTGAT
>JABBNV010000223.1 GCA_019352125.1 Acidobacteriota bacterium
ATCAGCACAATGGCATTCGTCACCACAATACCCACCAGCATCAGCATGCCAATGAGGGAAGGCAGACCCAGCGGAACGCCAGAGATCAACAGCAACAAGATGGCGCCGGTAGCCGCGAAAGGAACCGAAACCAGCAGAATCAGTGGTTGCACCAGGGATTTGAACGCCGCCACCATAATCACGTACACAATGGCGATGGCGGCCAACAGAGCTAGACCCAACTGGCCAAAGGAGCTGGCTTGCTGCGTGGTGGCCCCGCCAATCTCAGCCGTAACACCCTGGGGCAGCTGTACGGCGTCCAGCCGCTTCTTGATGTCCTGGCTGAGCGCATTGAGGTTGTTGCCCGTGGGCGTAATGGACACGGTGGCGCTGCGCTGACCATTGGAGCTGGTGATGCTCAGCGGAACGTTCACCTGCTCAACGGTGGCAAAGGAGCTCAACGGCACCGGCCCGGCCAATGTGGGAATTTTTGCATTGCGCAGGGCATCGATGCTGGTGAAGTCAGTTCCCTGACCAATTTGAACTTTGTAGTCAGTGGTGTCAATCCGTACCGTCCCACCGGGAACGGGACTGATGGTGGCCGCCAGGAGGCCGGATATCTGCTGCTCCGTCAGGCCAGCGGCAACTGCCTTAGCCCGGTCCACGGAGATCTGGACAACAGGCTGCGTTCCGGCGAGGTTGCTGGTGACGTCCCCTGCGCCAGGTGTACCTGTGACTGCTTTGCTCACCGCGTCTGAGCCTGCCTGGAGGTCCGCTGAATTGGAAGCCTTGATTTTGATGTCCACGGTGCTGGATGTGCCGAATCCGCCGGACTGTGTGGACACGGTAACCTTGCCCACCCCGGTGAGGTTTGTCAGCTTGTCCCGTACGGTGTTCTGCAGCGCGGCCTGATCAGCTTTTTCGTCCGTCACCACCTGGAATGTGGCGCTGGAACTGCCTGTAGAAAGCAGCGCAGAAAAACCGCCGGTGGCATTGCCCACAGTGACCTGGACGTCCTTAATTCCGGGAATGGTCCGGAGTGCTTCCTCCACCTTAGTGGCTGCCTGCGAGGTGTCGTCCAGAGAGGTTCCAGGGTCCATTTTCTGCGAGACGGAGAGGGAATTTTGGCCCGAATTGCCCAGCAGATTGGTCGGAATCAGGGGCGTCAGAGCTAGCGTCCCAATCAAAATGAGCGCACCAACCACCAAGGTCACGGCAGGCCGTTTTTGGGTAGCGTGCAGAATCGGTAAGTAACCGCGCTGCAGCCAGCTATTGCGTTCCTTTTCCTCAACGGCAGCCAGCAGGGCGCGGCCGCTCAGAGATGAGTCGATTTTCTTGGTGCGGCCCAGGAACCAGTAAGCAAGCACAGGCACAATGGTCAAGGACACAAGAAGGGAAGCAATCAGCGCGATGGTGACGGTCAGCGCGAACGGGCGGAAGAGCTCACCGGCAATGTCACCCACAAAGGCAATGGGCAGGAATACTGCAACGGTTGTCAGCGTAGAGGCGGTCACGGCACCTGCAACTTCGCGAATTGCGGAGGCGATGGCGTGGAGCTTGTCCTCCCCATAACTCATGTGGCGGCGGATGTTTTCGATCACCACAATCGAGTCGTCCACCACCCGACCAATCGCAATGGTCAACGCGCCCAAAGTGAGGATGTTGAGCGAATACTTCGCTGCCCACAATCCAATAAAGGTAATCAGCAGGGACAGCGGAATCGAAATGGCGGTCACCAGCGTGGCCCGCACGCTGAGCAGGAAAATCAGAATGACGACGACGGCGAATCCGAGTCCCAGCAGACCCTCCGTGGTGAGGTCCCGGATGGATTTTTCAATGAAGGGTGCCTGGTCAAAAACCGTGGTGAATTTCGCGTTGCTGCCAAGGTCGGCTGTGAGTTGCGGCAATTGTGCGTTGATCTCATGTGACAAGGTCACAGTATCCGCATCTGGTTTCTTGGTGATGGACAGTGCCAGCGTTGGCTTGCCGTTGGTTCGGGTGATGGAGGTTGTCTTGTCATCGGCGAAGGAGACGCTGGCAACCGAGCCAATGGTGGTTGGTGTCTTGGCGCCGGCCAGGGGGAGGGACTTTACCGCGTCGAGCGAGTCAACGGGACTGCCCACCTCAACCGAGAGCGTCTTGCCGTCATTGGTCAACGAACCTGCCGGAATCAGCGTGCCATTGTTCTTCAGGGCGTCGCTAATGGCACTTATGGATGCGCCGGAAGCCAGCAGCTTTCCCTGATCCGGCTGAATTTGGATGTGCACAGTGTTGGCGCCGGTTACATCCGCGCCGCGAACGCCGTCGATCTTTTGCAGTTTTGGCACGACTAGCCGCTGCAAGTCCCCATTAAGCGCGCTCAGTGACTTGTCCGAAGAGACCGCCATGTACAGAATCGGAAAGTCACTGATGCTGCCGGCGATGGCCTGCGGATTTGTTCCGTCCGGCAGGGATGTTCGCGTGGTGGAAATGGCTCGGTCGATCTGATTCCGCGCCCGGTCAAGATTCGTACCGTACGCAAAAGAAAGATTAATAGTGGAGACGCCGCTGCGCGAGGTTGAGGTGGACGAATCCAGGCCTTCCACGGCATTGAGGGCTGTCTCCAGCGGCTCGGAGACCTGCTTGTCCACCACCTCAGGGGAGGCGCCGGGCATGGAGGTCACCACAGTGATCTGCGGGAACTCCAGGGAGGGGATGAGCTCCTGCTTGAGCGAACCCATAGTGATCACGCCGAAGACGATGGCAAAGATGGTGATCAGGGCAATCAAAGCCCTGTTACGGAGTGAAAGCTTTGCCAAACCGAACATGATGGTTACTCCCCGTGGGTAAAAACGCCGAATGGTGGCAAGGCGGTCTAGGCGTCGCTTGGATCGAGCTGAAGCGAACGGGCTGTGGACGCCAAAGTCTTCTCGAACAGTTCGGGATTTTCGTTGAGCTTGGTGCCAAGGGTCGGCATCATGCCGGTGAGGCGCTCTTGCCACTCCAGCTTGTACTTCCGCGGGAAACACCGCTGCATGAGCTCCATCATGATCGGCACAGCCGTGGAAGCTCCCGGTGAAGCACCCAGAAGTGCCCCAATGGAGCCATCCGCGGAGGTGATGACCTCAGTTCCGAACTGTAGTATGCCGCCCTTCTTCGCGTCCTTCTTCATGATTTGCACGCGCTGGCCGGCCGTAATGAGTTCCCAGCCTTCTCCCGTGGCTTCGGGGAAGTACTCGTTGAGCGCCTCCACCTTGGCCTTGTGGGTCTTCATGATTTCAGTGACCAGGTACTTGATCAGGCCAGTGTTGTCCTTGGCTACAGCCAGCATGGGGATCAGGTTTCCCGGACGGACTGACAACGGCAGGTCCAAGAAAGAACCGGTCTTCAGGAACTTGGTGGAGAACCCGCCGTACGGGCCAAAGAGGAGCGAGGGCTTTCCATTGACGAACCGGGTGTCCAGGTGCGGAACTGACATAGGCGGTGCACCCACGGAGGCCTGGCCGTACACCTTGGCATGGTGAGCTGCCGCCAGCGTGGGGTCAGTGGTACGCAAGAATTGGCCGGAGACGGGAAATCCGCCGAATCCCTTGCCCTCGGGAATGCCGCTTGACTGAAGCAGCTGCAGGGCGCCGCCGCCACCGCCAATAAACACAAACTTTGCCTTGATGCTGCCGCGTTCGCCCGATGCCGCATGTTTGAGGGAGAGCTTCCACCGTTTGTTGGCGTCTCGCTCAACGTCGGTGACTTCCGTGCCCATGTTAATTTCGACGTCGTTCTTGGCCAGATAACCCGTCAACTCGCGCGTCAGGGCGCCAAAGTCAACATCCGTTCCTTCGGGTGCGTACGTTGCGGCCACACGCTGGCTGGAGTCGCGACCCTTCATCACCAACGGTGCCCACTGGGCAATCTGGGCTGGATCCTGTGAGTACTTCATTGAGGAAAAGACCGGGTTGGGGGAGAGCGCGTGGTACCGGGTCTCGAGGAACTTAATGTGGTCATTGCCAATGACAAAGCTCATGTGCGGGACGGTATTGATGAATCCCTTGGGCGAGCCGATCAGCGAGTTATCCACCATGTGAGACCAGAACTGCCGCGTCAGTTGGAATTGCTCATTGATGCCGATGGCCTTGGCGGGGTCCACGGAGCCGTCTTTGGCTGCGGGGGAGTAATTGAGCTCGCAGAGCGCGGAGTGGCCCGTACCTGCGTTGTTCCATGGATCGGAGCTCTCCAGCCCAGCGGAATCGAGGCGCTCAAAGAGCACGATCTTCCACTCGGGTTCAAGCTGCTTGATCATGGCGCCCAGGGTGGCACTCATGATGCCGCCTCCAATGAGGACGACATCGGCTTCAGTGGTGTTCGAAATGAAGGTCACTTAATCCAACTCCAATAGGGCAATTGTGGCTCCTGAAGCCTATCGCGCTAGGGGAAGGTTAGATAAATTCCCGAACGCCAGTCAGTGACGGAGCTTGATCTTGTTGAACACTTCGTTGAGCACAGGGCTCACGGGATAGCTTTCCACCCGGTTGGACATTGCCAAGGCAGAAATAGGGAAAGCAATAGGAACCGCCGGGACTGTTTGAATGATTTGCTGGTTAATCGACTGATACGCGGCGGTGCGGTCCGCCCCTTCAGGCAGTGAGCGCGCACGGTCAATTTTGGAAACCAACTGCGGGTCAGTGAGACCAAGCTCACCATTTGTGGAGCCGAATAGTGGGCTCACAAAATTATCCGGGTCGCTATACGAGCCGTTGAAGCCGAGTAGATCCAAGGCATGGTCGCCAGCGCTTTTCACTGTGGCTAGGTAGCCGTCACTCCACTTGATGGGAACAGGCTGAATGTTGAAACCGACGGCGGTGAGTTCAGCTGCCATCTCGGCAT
>JABBNV010000224.1:0-3166 GCA_019352125.1 Acidobacteriota bacterium
GATCTTGTCTTCAAAGATCCGTCCGCAGCCCGCCGCTTGAAGGGCGTCGCGTTGGAGCTGGGAGTCTTGCCCGTTGGTGGAGACGCGGGCGTAGCCGATGAGGTTGAAATGCTGGGTTGCCATGAGTCAACTGTCGCACAACCGTCTCACAACACGACTGTCCGCATGGAGTGTTGTGAGACGGGTTGTGGACGACTTTGGGTCGGCGCGCCACTGAGACCCTGGACCGTCTCAGAATCGGTCGTTACCGGACGAAGCGCAGAAGGCTTGCGGAATTGGCGAATGCAACCTCCGTCGCTGGCGCCCTGTCCATCGGTTTGATTCAGCGGTGACGACAATGCCGGCCATCCCGGACAAAAGTGACCTGGCGCGTCTTTCTACTTTCCAGCGGGACCGTATCCGCTTAACACAAGAACCCGCAGAATGGATGCTCTGCGGGTTCTTGCTGGATGGTCCTTCTTTAGTCCGTGGGCGGAAGCGGCTCTTCTTTGCCTTTGACCGCGAGTTGCCAATAGTCAAGGTCAATGACGTTGTTTGGCAGTTCCCGCTCCAGGCAAACCTTTAGTCGGCTTGCTTCCCTGAAATGCCGGTTCAAGAATTCCAAAGATGGCCAGCCTTCGGATGGATCGTAGTTGTTATCAAAGTCCGCCTGCCAAGAACTGAGAGCATCTTTCAGTTCCTCTGACAGATCCCAATCGTTTGATTCAGTACCAGCGACATCTGCATCGCTCCACAGCGGGAACCCGGCGCCCATGGAATATTCAGCCATCAAACGAACTCTTACGGGTGGTGTATTCATGTTCACTACCTACAATTTCCCCCGGGGTACGACGTAATCACGATCTTGTTATTTGACGAGATAATGATCGTTGGCGAAAGCGTCGCCTTGTCCCCGTTGTTGTGATTAATCATGTTGATCGGGGTTGTATAGCAAACTTTCTCGAACCCTGCCCCGTAGATTGCTGACGGGGAACTTAAGGCCGCCTTCGTCACGTAGGCCATGAAGTCATCCCACGAAGATCCACCACCGAAACGATTGATCAGATCCTGCCAATTATTCTTGTGTTGGGCACTGATGTGGTTGTACCCACTAGTCGTTGCCTTGCCACACTGCAAGGCAACATTGCCTTGATACTTCGAGGGCCAAGTAGTGATGACATGGAAGGGGTCATTGGGATTGTTACACGACAGCCAATCGAACGGGTTCAGCAGTCTAGGTTGGATGGTACCTGGTTTCGGGACGAAGCCGATCCCTGAAACATACTTGCTGCCGTCTGGAAATTGGGCTTCCCAGTCAGGGGACGCTGACGCGGGTGTGCTCGTGGTCGCTTGATTTGACGGTTCGGACGGTTCGGACGGTGCGGCGTTGGCGGCGATACCGCCACTGAGGGTGAGCCCCATGGATACTGCAGCGATAGCAGCAAAGGACAGTAAGTGCTTTCGAATTTTTTTCATTGCTTCCCCAGATTGTTTGCTTTGAAACTCGAGTTCGACGAGATGATGTCGATCCTATTGGAAGCAGGAGAGCTCCGCTCGCGACAACGAAAGCTCGGCGTGTTGGTCGCCCGACAGAACACGCCGAGCTCTTCATCATGGTGACGGCCGTCAGTGCAGCAATATTGGGCCAGGCAAATACCGGCCACTACAGCGCTCGGAAAACCTTAGCGTCGGATATTTCAATCTTTTACTAGCCACCCTCTATTCGTCGTCGGTTGATGTCGCCGGGTCACGCAGTGGCCGGAGGTGGTCATCGAAGGGGGTGGTGAAGGCGTATCGGCCGTGGACATTGATGTGTGCGTCCCCAAGCGGAGAAAGCCGCGCCACGTCGGCGTCATCCACGGGATGTCCCTGCTCCCGCAGGGCGGTCAGTGCCGCGTCAATGTAACGGGTGTTCCACAGGATGACCGCGTTCAAAACGAGCCCGAGGGCGCCGAGCTGGTCCTCCTGGCCCTCACGGTATCGCTGACGTAGTTCCCCGCGCTGGCCATAGAAGATTTTCCGGGCCATGCGGTGGCGGGATTCCTGAACGGTGAGCTGCACGTGGATCGATCGGCGGTAGCTCTCATCGTCCGGGTCATACATGGCCAGCAGATGCAGGGTCTTGGCGGTACGACCATAGTCGGCGAAGGCTGCCCCGAGCGGGGTGGGGTTGCCGTCGCGCCCCAGCATCCGCAACAGGTCGTAGCCGGCGACTGAACCGCTGTGTAGGGACCCCACAACGCGCAGCATGTCCGCCCATTGCGCCCGAATGCGCTCGGCGGAGAGCTTGTTCGTGGCGACGGCGTTCAGGGAACCATAATCGGCGGCCTGCCTGCCGGGAAGAGTGAGGCGCCAGAGACGCTGGTCGGGCATGTCGGCCAGACGCGGGCTGAACTGGTAGCCGAGCAGGCGGAAGAGCCCGAACACGATGTCGGAGTAGGAGGCGGTATCCGTCGCGATCATCTGCGGTGCGGGTCCGCCGTCACGGTTGAGGATCACGTCCAGGACATGCAAGGAGTCACGCATCGTGCCGGTCACTACTACGGCCCCTATGCCGGAGACCTGGTCGTTGATGGCGTTGAGCCAGGTCACGCCACGGCCCTGGCCGAAATAGTGGGGATTTGGGCCGGCGTCCAGGGTGCGGACCGGGACAACGAATCGCAACCCGTCGACGGAGGCGACCAAGCCACCGCCCCATGCCCGGGCCGTTGGAACACCGGCCTGGGCAGCAATCAGGCGGGCATTGGCGGCGGTGAGGGTGTCGCTGCGCAGGTAGTTCTGTGCCACATGTGAGAGCCGGCGACGGCTTAGGGCCGGATGCCCGTGCTTGATCACCGGCGCGAACCCTAGGTTGCAGCCTTCAGCGATTAGTACCGCGGCCATCGAGGTGGCCAGATCGGCGAGTCTGGAACCGGAAGACTGCCCCGTCATACCCATGTGGGTGAAGTCGTTCAAATAGCCGGTCCATGCGTTCACTTCCAGTAGCACGTCAGGAAGATCCACCCGGGGCAGCATTCGTTCGACGGTGTCCCGCAACGCGGTCAGCGTGTCCGGTTCCGGCACCGCTTCCAGCCGCGGCTGATGGATTCGTGTGCGCCCATCGGGGCCCTTTTCCAAACGAAGAGGGGCAGTGCCCAAAGCTACTTCGGCCGGGCGGATCCGGGCGGCCAGACCCGTGTAGGCCGAA
>JABBNV010000224.1:3176-4447 GCA_019352125.1 Acidobacteriota bacterium
CGGGGTCCTGTAATCGCAGTGCAGTAAGAACATCAGGGCGGGCCCGTTCCCACGCCTCACCGTCGAGAAGGCGGGCCCTCGGGTCGCCCCACCGGACAGAATCAACGGCGTACACATCCCGGCGACGTAACGCCCGATGCAACGCCTCCAGTACGCACAGCGTGTACGCCCGGTGATCTACCAGTTCTTCCGGCGATTCCGGGCTGGGAAACACCAGTCGCCGCCACGACCCGACCACAACCTCGTCCACGAGCTCTGCCCGGGTCACCCGCTTGCGTCCAACCAGGCTCCCCAAGCCCCTCACCGCGTTCAAAAGCGCAGTGCCCGCCGGCGTTGCGTCCAACGGCAGGACCTCAGCGATCACCGCCACAAAGGGGCGGACGGTGGCGTATCGCTTCACCAGTTCCGCCTGCCCCTGGTCCGCGTCGTCCCCTGCGTCTGGTGCCAGTTCCTCAATGGTCGCAACCGCGGCCATCAGCCGTTCCCGAGATATGGCCGCTTGCAATCGGGTCCAAGCCTCTGCCGGGTCCAACCCCAAGCCTTGGTCCTCGACGCATTCAAGGATGACCTTTGCCGCCGCCGCCAAGGTCACCGACGCCCGCCTCAAGTGGGGCAGGGATCGCATCCGGTCCTTGGCTGATGCACGCACAGCGGGCCCGATGAGCTTGGTCGCCATCAGAACGGAGAACAAATCCAGGGCATCATCGACCGCCGATACTTGCAGCGCCCCGGCGGTTGCAACCAACGTCGCCCACCGGCGATGCTCCGGCATGCGCCTCAGCATCGACGCATCCGATGACAGTCCGTAGCGAGCCAGCATCTGGACGCGCCCCGCCGGAATCTCGCTCAAATCAACGCCGCCAGCACCCAGCTTGGCGATCTCTGCAGCGCGTTCCAAGGCACGGACCATCTCCGGCCCCGATGCCCGGGTAGGGGCACGGCGCAGTCGTTCCAACCCCGAGGACCGGGAATCCGCTGGCACCGTCAGCAGTCGATCAAGACTACGACCAAGATCCGGTGAAACCCGTCCCGCCAACACCGAAGACAATCGATCGCCAGCCGCGCCCCTGACCTCGGCGATGAGCCTGGCTAACATGCTCACACCCGGAAGCAGCACCCGTTCCGAACGGAGCCACGCCACGCCCTGGTCAAAGAGCTGAATCGGCCGCTCGGCCCGCGTCCACGCACGAGCCGTCAGGAAACCCCTGAATTCCGTGGCAGTCTCGGGCTCCGACAAACGTCGGTACCCATAGACCCGGGCTATCTCCCAG
>JABBNV010000224.1:4457-4823 GCA_019352125.1 Acidobacteriota bacterium
CTTTGACCGCTCCACATAATCTCCCAGAACGGAACCATCAACGATTCCAAGTTGCGTCGCGATGAAATCAACAACCGCTTTCGGTACCGCCACCGGGTCATCAAGAAACGTCCCCAGGAACCGCAGTGTTCCAAGCTGCACCCCGAAACCCAGCCGGCTACCCTCGCCACGACGGCGAGCAACCAACTCCAGATCCCGGTCGTCAAGAAAGAAAAACCGTTCCAACTCGCCCTGCGAGACCGGCCCTGAGAACCGGCCATACACCGCTACTTGGTCATCACTAAGAAATTCAACAGGCATGACACCAACCTAAAGCCAATCTCAAAGGCTTAGCGCCAACCACTGTTCCGCTGAAGGTCAGACCCC
>JABBNV010000225.1:0-2748 GCA_019352125.1 Acidobacteriota bacterium
CGGCAATGCGTAGTTTTCTTTGCTCCACGGTGTCTCTTTTCTCCAGTGGCGGTCAGTCTATCGGTTAACGCAGGTGCCCAGCCTGCGTGGCAGGCTGGGCACCAAACATCGACTAGTTTTTGGTGAACGCTTCCTTGACAAGGCGCTCCAGTTCCACAGCGTGGCGCTTGGCTGAACCTGTTGCGGTGGAGGCGGAGGCAGGGCGCGAAACCAGAGTCAGCTTACGGTCCAGCTCCGGAGCAAGGTTCAGGCCAATGAACGGCCAAGGCCCCTGATTGGCAGGCTCATCCTGAGCCCACACCAGTGTGGCATTGGGGTACTTGGCAAGCTCTGCGTGGATTTCCTCCAGCGGAAGCGGGTACAGCTGCTCCAACCGAATGATCGCGGTCTTGGAATCATCGGCCCTGTTGGCCGCGGCAGCCAGGTCATAGTAGAGCCGACCTGAAACCAAGATGACACGCTCGACGGCGGCCGCATCCTTCGCGCTCGTGTCACCAATCACCTTCCGGAAGGCACCGGTGGTGAAGTCCTCCACGGAAGATGCAGCCGCCTTGAGGCGCAGCAACTGCTTGGGCGTGAAGACGATCAGTGGCTTGCGCGGCCTGTTGTAGGCCTGGCGACGCAACAGGTGGAAGTGCGAGGCCGGAGTAGTGGGGTTGGCCACTATCATGTTCTCCTCCGCGCACATCTGCAGGTACCGCTCAATCCGTGCGGAGGAGTGGTCCGGACCCTGTCCCTCGTAGCCGTGCGGCAGGAGCAGTACCAAGGAGGAGCGTTGCCCCCACTTTTGCTCTGCGGAGGAGATGAACTCATCCATGACGGTTTGCGCGCCGTTGGCGAAGTCACCGAACTGAGCTTCCCAGAGCACCAAGGCATCCGGCTGCTCAACCGAGTAACCGTATTCGAAGCCCATCGCTGCGTATTCACTCAGTAGCGAATCGTAGATGAAGAACTTTGCCTGATCATCACTGAGTTCACTCAGCGGCGTCCACTCATCGCCATTGGCTCGGTCGTGGAACACTGCGTGGCGTTGCACGAAGGTGCCGCGACGGGAGTCCTGGCCAGCAAGCCGAACCGGCACACCCTCCATCAGTAGGGAACCGAAAGCTGCGAGTTCTCCGAAGCCCCAGTCGATGTTGCCCTCGCGGGACATGACATCCCGCTTTTCCAGGAGGGCTTTGAGCTTGGGGTGCACCGTGAATCCATCCGGGATAGCCATGTGTGCGTGGCCGATCTTGGCCAGAGTTTCAGTGCTGATGGCGGTCTCCGCGGGGGAGTTGTCCCCATCTTCTGTCCGCTGCGAGTACGGGCGTTCTAGATCAGATACGGCTTGCGAATCACCGGTGACGATCGGAATGGGCGAGGTCTGCGCGGCATGGGTTTCCGCAAAGACGCGCTCCAGGCGCTCCTGGTAATCACGCAGCAACTGATCCGCTTCGTCCTCGGTGATGTCACCTCGGCCAATAAGTGCTTCCGTGTACAGCTTTCGGACGCTGCGCTTGGCCTCGATCAGGTTGTACATCAGCGGCTGGGTCATCGAGGGGTCATCGCCCTCGTTGTGCCCGCGGCGGCGGTAGCAAACCATGTCAATGACAACGTCCTTGTGGAACCTCTGCTGGAACGCGTAAGCCAGTTGCGCAATACGGACCACGGCCTCCGGGTCATCCCCGTTGACGTGGAACACCGGTGCCTGGATCATTTTGGCTACGTCCGTGGAGTACACGGAGGAGCGGGAAGATGACGGGGCAGTGGTGAAGCCCACCTGGTTGTTGACCACTATGTGAATGGTTCCGCCAGTGCGGTATCCGCGTAGCTGGGAGAGGTTGAGCGTTTCCGCCACTACACCCTGGCCGGCGAACGCTGCGTCTCCGTGCACCATGATGGGCAGCACGGGGAAGCTTTCGCCCTGATCCAGGCGATCCTGCTTGGCACGAACAACGCCCTCAAGAACAGCGTCGCCTGCTTCAAGGTGCGACGGGTTCGCTGCAAGGTAAACCTTGGTTTCGTTACCGTTGTCCGAGGTGAAGGTGCCTTCGGTGCCCAGATGATATTTGACGTCACCGGAGCCCTGTACACTGCGCGGGTCCTGGATGCCCTCAAACTCGCGGAACACCTGTGCGTAGGTCTTGCCAGCAATGTTGGTGAGCACGTTGAGCCGACCACGGTGGGCCATGCCGATCGCAACCTCGTCTAGACCGTCGTCGGCCGCGTTGGAAATAATCGCATCCAGCAGCGGAATCAATGACTCGCCACCCTCGAGTGAGAAGCGTTTCTGGCCCACAAACTTGGTTTGCAGGAACGTCTCGAAGGCCTCAGCAGAGTTGAGCTTGGAAACAATGCGCAGCTGCTCCTCGCGGCTGGGCTTGGAGTACGGGTGCTCTAACTTATCCTGGAACCACTTGCGCTGCTCAGGATCCTGAATATGCATGTATTCAATGCCCGTGGTGCGGCAGTAAGCATCGCGCAGCACACCCAAAATGTGGCGGAACTTGAGCATCGGCTTTCCACCGAAACCACCGGTGGGCCATTCGCGGTCCAGATCCCACAGGGTCAAGCCGTAGGTCAGGATGTTCAAGTCAGGGTGCTTGCGTTGAACATATTCCAACGGATCCGTATCCGCCATGAGGTGTCCGCGCACGCGGTAAGCGTGAATCAACTGCTGAATGCGAGCAACCTTGTTGATCTCATCCGCCGGATCCACCTGGACATCCGGGCTCCATCGAACAGGCTCGTAGGGGATGCGCAGGG
>JABBNV010000225.1:2758-4801 GCA_019352125.1 Acidobacteriota bacterium
CAACAATATCGTCGTAGAAGTTGTCCTCGCCCAGCAACAGCTGGTGCACTAACTTCAGGAATTCGCCGCTACCGGCACCTTGAATGACGCGGTGGTCATAGGTGGAGGTCAGCGTCAAAATTTTGCTGATGGCGTTCTGTGCCAGGATTTTCTCGCTGGAGCCTTGGAATTCTGCCGGATAGTCAAGGGAACCAACACCAATAATGGCCGCCTGGCCCTTGGACAAGCGGGGCACAGAGTGAACGGTGCCAATGCCGCCGGGGTTAGTGAGCGAAACAGTTGTGTGTGCGTAGTCATCCGCGGTCAGCTTGCCGTTGCGGGCGCGTTTGATCAGATCCTCATAGGTGTGCCAGAACTCGGAGAAGTTCATGGTCTCCGCCTTCTTGATGTTTGGCACTACCAGCAGGCGTGATCCATCAGGCTTGGGCATATCGATGGCAATACCGAAGTTGATGTGCGCGGGCTGCACAGCAACGGGCTTGCCATCAATAACGTCGTAGTAGACGTTCATCGAAGGGAACTTGGCCAGGGCGCGCACCACGGCGTAACCGATCAGGTGCGTGAAGGAGACCTTGCCACCGCGGGCACGGGCAAGGTTGGAGTTGATCATCAACCGGTTATCGATCAGCAGCTTGGCCGGTACTGCGCGAACGCTGGTAGCCGTGGGAACCTCAAGGCTGGTGATCATGTTCGTGGCGATGGCCTTGGCCGGGCCACGCAGCACAGATATGGAATCCTCTTCCAGTGCTGAATTGTCCTTGGCGGTCTTGGGAAGCTGTGCAGGAATAGGTGTTGTGCCGTTACGGGCAGCATCCTTGGCTTGAGCGGCGGGGGCCTGTGCCGCGGGCTTTACCGACGACGGCTGGGCAGGTGCGGCTGCGGGTTTGGCCGGGGCGGCAGCCGACTCAGCCGAGGGCGTGCTCTGGGCGCTGGGTGCCGAGGAGGCACTCTGCGCGGGCTTGGCTGCGGGAACTACGGGAAGTTCACGCGTGCTGGGGTTAGCGTCGCTGGCTGCAGCGTGCTTGCCGTTTGCTGTGGCACCTTCAGCGTCGAAGGATTCAAAGAGCGGCCACCACTTTCTGTCCACCGAATTCGCGTTTTCCTGATAGCGCTCATATAGCTCGTCAACTAGCCATTCGTTTCCGCCAAATTCCTCTGGTAGACGGTGGATTGATTGGTCTGGCACGTCTAATACGCCTCTTCCATGAGTTCAAATTGCCCGTTGCGACACTTGCCCGCTCGGCAAGCGTAGCAATTGCCAAATTCCTTGCCGCCGGTTTGGACGTGTGTCCCATTATTTGGCACGTTGTGGCACAACGCGCACAATTCTCAGTCTAGTAACGTTGCTGCGGCTCAAGCGAATCTCCCCGGATTTTGAAGAAAATGACGCTTCATTGAATGGCGTTAGACTCAACATGGCAAAATTCCCTCTGGCACCATTGGTGGAAAATCATGCGGTTCTTGAACGCTCCCAGCACCGATCTGACGTATTCCGACGTCTTCCTCATCCCCTCTCGGTCAGAGGTTGTGTCTCGCCTCGACGTAGATTTGTCTGCCCAGGACGGCACCGGCAGCACTATTCCGCTGGTGGTGGCCAACATGACGGCCGTTACCGGGAAGCGAATGGTTGAAACGGTTGCCCGCCGCGGCGGTATGGCTGTGTTGCCTCAAGATATTCCCCTAGAGGTTCTGACCCAGGTTACGGCTTGGGTGAAAAATCGCGATGTGACGTTTGAGACGCCTGTGGCGCTGTCTCCGCGCGACACAGTCATTGACGCGCTTCATTTAATGAACAAGCGCAGCCACGGCGCAGTGGTAGTGACCGACGGCGGCACCTGCCTGGGTGTAGTCCGTGCTGAGGACTGTGAAGGCGTGGATCGTTTCTCTTCGCTGGCATCCGTGATGCGGGAAAACCTAGTAACCATTGATGCCGCGGATTTTGACCACATTGATTCGGCAGAGTCCAGAACAACTGCCCTGCAAAAGGCCTTCAACACCCTCAATGACGCATCGGTTTCCTTTGCCCCAGTGCTGCGTGAGGGG
>JABBNV010000226.1 GCA_019352125.1 Acidobacteriota bacterium
GGCTTCAGAAACGGCAAAGCGGCACAGGCATTCCTGACCGAGCTTGGGCACCTTCAGGAAATGGGCCAAAAGATCGCCGCGAGCCGGATCGACACATCGTACCTCCCGCCGATATTCTCGGGTTCGGTGACTCACGGTGTCCTGATGACTGGGCAGAGCTACTTAGATCCAGGGGCGTTCATCGGCGATCTTGCCCGGGACTTTACAGCACGTGGCGGCCAAATTCTCGAAGACGCCTGTGCTTCTACGATTGATGCCAGCTCAGAAATGGCGAAAGTGACTACGGACGATGGACGGACTATCCAAGCCGATGTCGTTGTCCTTGCCACCGGGGCGTGGCTCCCCAAGCTCGCAACAAAATGGGGCCTGAAAATTGGACTTCAGGCTGGTCGCGGTTATTCATTCACCGTAGACGCTGACCGCATCCCGGCAGGTCCGCTCTATTTCCCGGAACAACGAGTCGTTTGCACCCCCTACCAAGGCGCAATCCGCGTCGCCGGAACCATGGAGTTTCTTCGCCCGGATGAGCCGATGAACACCTCTCGACTCGACTCTGTGGAACAAGCCGTTCGACCTCTCCTAAGTGGCGTCGACTGGTCGTCTCGACGAGATGAATGGGTCGGCTCGAGACCTGTTACTTCCGATGGCTTGCCAGTTGTCGGTCGTCTGGCATCGTCCAGAATCTATGCCGCGGGGGGCCACGGTATGTGGGGAATCGTACTCGGACCGGCAACGGGAAAACTCTTGGCTGACCAGATCTTGACTGGAACGATCCCACATGAAATTAGGGACTTCGATCCTTTGCGCCGGTGAAGACTTTGGCTCAAAAACAAACATGTGCAATAACAATCATAAAGAGGACAGAATGCGGATACTGGTTGTCGGTGCCACGGGCACCTTGGGTAAGAACGTCGTGAACGCACTTCAGACTCACCATGCGCAGTATGGTGAGGGGACTCTTGACATATTAGGTGCCTCGCGCTTGTCGTCCGAGTACGTTGTCGACTGTCAAGACGACTTGAGTGTCCGGTCGCTCTTCGAAAAGGTAGGGATCGTGGACGCCGTGGTTAGCACCATTGGCGGTGCAAAGTGGGCATCGGCGTCGGAGGCCGACCTTGGAACGTACAAAACGACACTCGACGGCAAGCTCTTGTGCCAGCTCCGCATTGCTCTCGCAGCCCGAAACCACGTGAGTCTTGGTGGGTCAATAACGCTAACGAGTGGGATAGTGGGCAACTATGTCTTCCACGGTGGATCGCCCAGTGCCATTGTCAACATTGGCCTTGACGCATTCGTTAAGAGTGCTTCCGCCGAATTTTCTAATTTGCGGATTAATACTGTTAGCCCAACAGTCTTAGAGGAATCGGCGAGCGCGTATGCATCAGTTTTCCCCGGGTTCCAATCGGTTTCCGGCGCCGTTGCTGGGGCTGCTTATGTTCGAAGTGTTTATGGCGCTGAAACCGGTCAAATCATTAAAGTTTGGGGATAGGGAGGGTCTACGTGAGCATTTCATGCTGTACAACTTGCGAGTTTTTTCTTGTAAGGGAAACGGAGACGGACGTGCTCGAAGCCCTTCGGGAGAACTCCCTCTGAGACATTGGTGTGGCAACCCCAAACGGCGAATCAACACTGACCGCCAGAATCACCACATGTTTAACCCGCGGAGACGATGGAAAACGCCGACATATGGACACTCGTGAACTATCACAAAACCCCGTATTTACGCGAAATATCAGGGCAGTGGAAGCCATTCACAATCGTTGAAATATGCGGTTCCCTAAGAAGAGGTCCGGAGTTCGAATCTCCATAGCTCACGTCGGAATCTGAGGGTAGCTGGATGTAGCCACTTTGTTGATATTGCTTCGAACAGGTACGGGAGGTCAGTTGCCAAAGATCCGGTGCTGAGAGATCGTCACCAGGGTGAAAACGTGTATGTACTATTTTGGCCATTGCCACTTGTGTGTTAACGCCAATCCGGGTTCAACCACGTGTCACCGAGGCCGGTGATACCGCCGGGGAGGGAGAGGACTTGCTGGTAGCCGATACCGGTGGGGGTGGATGACGGCCCAAGAATGCGTTGGCCCTCGGGGGTGGCGAAGGACCATTGGTCGGTAACGATCCGGGCGGCCTGGTCGAGACGGTTCGGCGCAACGTCGGCGCGGAGGCATCAGGCTTCCACGGCTGCTGTGGAGCCGCTTACGGCCAGACCTCGCCGCTGTAGCATCATTCTTTTGCCGCTTCGGAGGAGAGGGCGGCTCTTGCGTTCTGCTTATATCAACTATGTCAGGTTGTGCGGATCGATATGTGTTTGACCAACTCCTCGCGCAGGCGTCGTGTCGTTGTAGACAAGGGTGGAATGCTTTGGTGTTGGGGATCCGACTGGCATTCTGGCGTGGATTCGAACCGGCATTCCGCCCCAAGAGCCCCCTCACGGCGGGGTTTCGGGTACCAACGACGGCGATCCCCGCCTGCAGAGCGGTGCGTGCCCGACAGCCAACGGGGATCGTCGCCATGATTGGATCGGGTCCGCGGTTCGGCGGCCCGGAATGGTTTTTCGCCCGTGCGGCCGCTCAGTTCTGGGGAGCTTGCGGCGGTTGTGGCGCCCGGGGGTCCTGCGGGGCGGGCGGCTGCTGCGGGTACGGCTGGCCATACGGGCCGGGCGCCTCCTGGCCATAAGGCTGCTGCTGGGCCGCCGGATCCTGCGTGTAGTAGCCCTGGGGCTGGCCGTACTGCTGGGGGTAGCCGTACTGCTGCGGGTAACCGCCATAGACAAGCTGCGGGTTGACGTAGCTCGGGCCCAGGTAGCGCGCCTGGCCGAAGGACAGCATCGAGGCAAAGACCCAGGGAACAAACACCAGGCCCACGGTGAATCCGGAATCCTTGCCGAAGGACTTGGACACATTGTTCAGCATCAGAACGGACCAGTAGATGCCCGCGTAGGGAATCAGCTGGAGCCAGAAGCTCGATTCCGGACGGCCGCCAATCCTTACCAGCACCCAGTTGTTGTAGAACGGCACAAAGCCGACCCAGCCCGGGTAGCCGGCTTTCTTGAAGACACCCATCCATGCGATGCCGGTGCCAACATATAGAACGGCAAAGACCAGAAGCTCGATAAGCAGGATGAGCGCCACAAGGGCCCCTGCCCCCGAGGAGTTGTAGGAGGAGCCATAGGAGTCATACGTGCCGGTGGCTGTGAGGGCATTGGGAAGTGATGCGAGCATACGCTAAACCTATGCGATAGTGCCGCGTTCCCTCAATGGGGACAGCGTCCCATAACGCGCCGCGGCAGGTGGCAGCCATGGCCTAACGTTGAAGATGTCTCTAATGATCGTCGCATTCTCTGTCGCCCCTCCGGTCCCGGTCGCGCAGACGGCTCCGTCCACGACGTAGTTACCGCTGCCGCCAAGGTCCTCCGCGACTCCGGCTTGCCCAATCGGACCTCGAACATGTTTACGGAGCTTGAAGGTTCGTGCGTTCGAGGAGTAAGTCCTTCGGTGGTGAGGATCCGTGCGGGTGGTGGCGTGTAGAGAAGAGCGAGCTTGAGAAGTTGTATAGAATTTTATGTCGTTTTTGCATGAGCGTTATGTCTATTACGGAGGCTTCACGGGCCGGTATGTCGTCCTTGGTTGCGTCGGCGCAGGGGAACGGTGTCCCGCTTTCTCGGCATGGGAAAGTCGTCGCGGAGGTAGTCTCCGCTGACGAGATTGCTGGTCTGAGGCGTGACCGTGAAACGCTTCGTGATGCGGCATTGGCGATGGCCCGATTCGCGACGGATACGGATGTGCGCACCCGGCTGGATCAAGCCATCGAATTCTTTGGTTTGACGCGGGCTGAGTTGGAGGCCGAAATTGTCGCTGACGTCGCAGCAGGGCGGGAGTGACGACGGCGGATCCGCAGCGGGTTTGCGTTGTTCGGCTCACTGAAGATGCTGTCAAGGATCTCTACCGGCTGAGCAAGAAGGATCCGCAGATTGTTCGGTCTGTTTTCAAGAGAATGTTGATTCTGGAACGATCCCCGGATGCTGGCGAGCCACTTCTGGGCGCCTTGATGGGTTTCCGAAAGCTGAGTGTCGGTGATCGTGACTGGCGGATTGTCTGGCGCGTTAGTGAAGACGCCGACGGCACTCCGATTCTTGATATTTCGGAAGTGTGGGCTGTCGGTGCCCGATCAGATAGCGAAGTTTATGAAGAGCTCCGGGCTCGTGTGGCCTCGATGGGTGATGACCCGCAGCTTCGATCCCTCAAAGACGTCATGGCGCGTATGGGGCGACTTTATGAAACCTACCACGCCACTGCCGAGCCTTCCCGTAGCTCTGCGATGCCTCAATGGTTGAAAGCGGCCCCGGGTGAGCAGCTGAAGCTATCTCCGGAGGAGATAGCGGCCATGTCGGGGGAGTAAAGGCAAAAATTGTTGATGGACTTTTGGAACAGCGGTCATGGTTCTTAGGCCATGACTGGGTCTGCTCAGGGTTTGGTTTACTACGGCGTGGTGAGGATTTGCTCCCTGCCGCCCAGACTCCGAAGTATTTGGGAGCCTCAGTTCCGCCCAAACGACTGTCGGAATAGCGGCAATGGTCAGTGTGTACGATGTCCACACTTTTGCCGCCGGACTGGATCGTACTAGTGCCGGACAGGGCCGGATTGGGAATGTTTTCGAGAGTGTCCTGTGTTTGGAGGGGCTGATTCTGTTTCGAATCCCACCTCGAGCACAGGGCATCGCCGCAGTTCAGAGGCCTGTTTCGGGGGTTTTAGGGGTCTGTTGGGTGTGGAAACTGTACACACCAACCCTGCACTAG
>JABBNV010000227.1 GCA_019352125.1 Acidobacteriota bacterium
GTAGGCACTGGCGCACCTGTCATCTTGAAGCCCGCCTTGGTCTGATCCTTCATCTCGTTTTCAATCCACGAGCCTGACGGGTACAGGATGGCGTCTTCCGTGTTGGACCACTGGGCCTGAGCCGCAGTGAACTGAGTTCCGGAGCCACCAGGCTTGAAGTAGCCGTTCTTGACGGCCGTCTCCAACTTGGTGAACACGGACTGGATGGCCGGCAGGGACCAGCAGCCATCCTTCAGGTTTTCCAGGGCCAGGCGGACCTCGTCACCACCTTCCTTGATGGCAGATGCAATCGCCATTTCCTGGTAGTAGGTGGCCGCCTCCTTGCCCCATGCGAACAGGTACTTGCCAGCAGCCTTGGCCTTGGCACCCAGATCGAGAGCCTCGTCCCACGTCTTCGGAGCCTTCCAGCCGTTGGCCTCAAAGAGAGCTGCGGAGTACCAGACCGCGTAAACGGTCAAGACGTAGTTCAGTGCTGCCAACTTGCCGTTGAAGGTGCCGGGGGCAAGGACTCCGGGGTACAGCGTGTCTTTGATGACGGTTCCCTCAAGGTTCTTGGCCTCAGTGACGGAGGTCAGGTCCTCAAGGGCGGACAAGATGGTGCTAAAGCCAATGGCGTTGGCACCGGAGTTGTCAATCAAGTCCGGCGGGTTTCCACCGGCGAATCGCGGCTGGAGTTCTTGCGCAATCTGCGTGGAGGCATTGATCTTGGCAGTGGAACCGGCGTGACTGGCCTCAAAGGCCTTGCCTGCGAACTCTACGTAGTCAATACCGTAGCCACCCTTGAAGATGACGGCGTCAATAGTGGACTTATCCGCAACGCCAAAGGGGTTGGAGTCCGAGACAGTCCCGGTGGGGCCAGCGGAACTGGCACTGCCACCGCCACCGGCAGCACAGGATGCCAACGTCCCGCCCACGGGAATCAGCACTGCGGCCGCCAACGCACCGCGGAGGAAACCGCGGCGCTGGAATGATTTTTGCTGGATGTTCATGAGGTACTGCCTTCCATTGATGGAGCAAACGAGTTAATCAGTGAAGCTGCGCCGCGTTTCATATGCCTAATGTTCGTACTTCGCGCCCAAATCGGTCTTCGTAGTGCTGTCCCAACCTCTAGCGCTACATGCTTGTCCCACGCAGTTGCCGCTTCAGCAAGGAGTTCAATTGTTATCTTGATCACAGTGCGATTGTTATCGATAACACTAGTACCTGAATCACTTAATTGCACCTCAAATGTCACAATGCTTTTGAGGAGATTTCGGGACAATCGTCCAGCCCTTACCCGGGCTGAACGCCCGCCCGGAATTCTGTTAAGCCTCATGCCCGCCCCCGTGCTCGGGAAGCTGTTTCCGCCGCGGGGCCCACAACGTAAGGGCGCCGTGGCATCCGGACGGGATGCCGATGAGGGGAGGTTGCCATGGAGGAATCGGCAAGATAAGTGCTGGCTTGCGGAAAAATCTCTTGCGACGTGAGCAAATAAAGGACGTCAAGAACAAAAAGTTGAACATGTTTGACGCTCAAATCATCCGGCTGCATGAACTGCTCATAGACGCTGGTAATGATTATCTGGTCTGCCACCTCGGCCAGCGGCGAGCCAACGTTATTGGTGATAGCAATGGTGAAGGCCCCCTGGGCGCGAGCTACCTGCAGCATCTCAACGATTTCCCTGGTGCGTCCTGAATTGGAAATCCCAATGGCAACGCCCTGCGGATTCAAAATCGCGGCACTGGCTAGCCCGGCGTGAACATCCGTCCAATAGTGGCAATTGATGCCAATCCGGTAGAGCCGCAATTTCAGCTCTGCCGCCATGATTCCGCTGCCACCCACGCCATAAATGTCCAAGTGGGAGGATCGCGCAATACGACGGGCCATATTCTTCAGCTCGCCCAAATTCAGGACGGCGGCAGTTTCCCGCAAGGAGCGCGCGTGCGCATTGAGCAAGGTACTCACCACGTCTGCCGGGGCGTCGTCGGGGCCGAAAGGACGGGGAATATCTGCCATCCACGAATCGCGCGAGTCCGCCCGCGCCGCATCCGCAGCTATGGCCACGCGCATCGGCGCGTAGCCGGTGTACCCCAAAAGTCTGCAGAATCTGGTCACCGTGGCTGCAGAAGTTCCGGTAATTTTGGCGAGTTCCACAATGTTCAGATCCAGCGGTGCTTGCCGATTTTCCATCAGGTACTTGGCCACCTTGGCCATCACGGAAGACATTTCAGGTAGTTTGGCTTGAATACGATTCACAACGCTCAGTGACGGTTCAGGCACCAGCGACTCCGCTACCAGAGGTCGTGAGGGATCCGTCATCGTGAAATTCCATTTCTCATGTCGTTGCGTTTCATGAAAACTATTCTCACCACCTAGGGTGTGTCAAGCATCCACAGACTCAGATTGATAACAATGCATCCCCTCCTTGCAATCGATGCTGGCGGCACCTCCACGCGAGCCGTCCTTGTGCTTCCCCACGGGCAATGTGTTGGGTATGGTTCGGCGGGAGGGGGAAACCCCATTTCCAGCGGGAATGACGGCGTTTTTGCCTCCCTGCGTGCCTGCATTGGCGAAGCATTCGCGGCAGTGCCTCCGGGCGCGCATCAGGCCACCTCGGCTGTTCTCGCGATGGCTGGCGCTTCGGCCACAACGTCCGCTCCAGAGCTCACCGCACTCCTCCACAGTGAAGGCGTCTCCGGAGCGGTGACGATTGAACCTGATCTTTTAGCCACCTTTTTCTCCGGAACTTATCATTCCCAGGGGCACGTCCTGGTGGCCGGGACCGGGTCCATCGCTGCCCGAATCGACGCCGGACGGCTGGTGGGCGTGGCAGACGGACTTGGCTGGTTGGTGGGAGATTCGGGTGCGGGGTTTTGGCTGGGACACCACGTAGTCCGAGCCGTGGCAGAAGAGCTGGATGGTCGCGGGCCGGCCACTTCCATGACGGGAGAGCTCTTGACCCTGCTGGGCATACAGCCTGGGCCAGCCACGACACCCCTTGGCCGCTCCGCGGCGCTGCAGGCACTACTTGCAGCCGTCTACTCCGCGCCGCCGGTAGAACTGGCCAGATTTGCCACGGTGGCCTTCTCTGCTGCCGCGCCCGCTGCCACAGCTGCCACAGCTGCCACAGCTGCCACATCGTCAGGCGAAAAGATGCCGTCAGGAACTTCGCAGCGGGCGCCGGACTCGAGATCAGGCTGCCAGGCGCCGGACGCCGTCGCCCTCGCGTTGTTGGACCGAGCCAGCGATGCCCTCCTAGCCACGCTGAGGCGAGTAACGCAGCCCCAGGACCGCGGGTTGCCGTTGATACTCGGCGGCAGTGTGCTGGGCGCGCTGGCCCGTGATGAACGGCTAAGCCTGGCGGGATATCTGGATCAGCACCAGAAGTCCGATGCACCGGTGGATTTTGTGCCGGACGGCGTTGTAGGTGCCGCGGTGCTAGCTTTGCTCCGCGGCGGGCACCACGTAGACAGGGCCGTATTTGAGCTGATCAAAGGGTCTCTAGCCACGCTGCGCTAGAGAATTTGTGCGCAGGCGCTTCGGTGCTCGAAGGAATTAAAGCCCGTGACCAGCTGGCGGCTGGGGATCCGTGCCTTCTGGCTTCTTCAAGCGATCCTCGCTGCGCAAGTTGATACCGGAGCCTTGGCCCAAATGGTCTGCGTTTTCCTTGTAGCTCATGGACAACATGGCGGCCACCACAAGGGAGACGATGAAGGCGATACCAAAGGCTGCCGCACCCAGATCCCAGCGCGGCTGATGTGAACTGCCGCCACTGGAAACAACCACGCTGACCAAACCAGCTACCAGCCCCAGGATGAGGGCAAAGACCAAGGGTCCCTTGACCGAAGTCCGCGGTTTCTTAGGGGCGTCCGGTGTCTGCTGGACCACTTAGTTTCCTCCTGGATGAAGTGCGATGCCGGGCGTGCATGATCCCGATCGGCACGCCACAGGCGGCCGAGCCAACCTTTAGTTTACGCCTGATTGGCCGCCGGCGAGAGCCCGTCGTGCCGATAGCTCAGGCCAGCGAGCAGCAGTTGAACGGCCAAAATCAGCGCGCCCCCGCCCAATACACCCACCACGGCTTTGGCGCCCAGGGAGGTAAAGAGGGGCAAGATGATTCCCGTCACCGTCAGAATAACCCCGGAAATCCGCCAATCCTTAGTCAGCGGGCGAAGTGCGTCTTCATCTCGACGCCGCCAACCCAGCACAAATTCGCTCACACCGGCAATCACTAGGGCAGTGGTTGCAACGGGAACCAGCAACCCTGCACTAGGCAAAACGATCAGCAAGATGCCCGCAATCGCTGGCAGTAGTGCGGCGATCAATAAGCCTGCACCACGGTCAAGACCTAACCGCGCCAAGCGCATACGCAGATAGCCCATGGCCAATCCGGAGAGCAAGAGAAAGGCCCCGGTGAGGATGGTGGCACCGACGGCCTGAGGAGCCTGCCAAAACACGGTGATGGCGCCAATGACTGCTGCCACGATTCCGCGTGCCAGTACTGCGCCGAAAACCTGCGCCTGCACTTGTTGGACGGACTGGTTTCCGCTCACGTGTTCCTTACCTTCCTTAGCCGCATGGGCACCATGGTGCGCTGGGCTGCGCATTTTGGTCTAGCGGGCACCAACAAGTTTAGCCGCCAACCTCACACGCCAGCGCCGATGCGAATCCATGCGGTGCCATATGCCCGTAGACCCAGCGTCAGCGCCCTGGCACCCAAATAGGCAAACGCGAACGCGGCCCACAGCCACCCCAGCCCGGACG
>JABBNV010000228.1:0-1620 GCA_019352125.1 Acidobacteriota bacterium
GAGCTTTGAGGGTGAGCGCGTGGCCGAACGAGTTGCGGATTACGGGCTGTTGTCCCCAGCATGGGCGGGGTCTGAAGTAGCCGCACGCACGGGGGATTTGGCGTTTTTGCAGGCGATGCTGGACGTTGAAAGTGCCTGGGTGCAGGTGCAGGCCAAGCACGGCTACGCGGATTCATCCGTAGTTGTGGCAGTGCGGGACGCGGCACAAGCAGAGCGCTATGACGTTGCTGATATAGCCGTCAGGGCGCAGGGTGGCGGGAATCCGCTGATTCCATTACTGGCAGACTTGCGCGCTCAGGTTTCAGCCGCTGACCCAGCCGCCGCCTCGGCAATCCACCGTGGCGCCACCAGCCAGGACGTGGTGGACACGGCCATGATGTTGATGGCCGCACGGGCGCTGGAGGCCATCAATGGGGACCTCCGCGCTGCCGCTCGGGCTCTGGCGGCTCTGGCGCAAGAGCACAGCGAAACCTTGTGCGTTGCCCGAACCCTCACGCAGCACTCACTGCCCAGCACTTTTGGGCTCAAGGCGGCGCAATGGCTGCACGGACTGGGTGAGGCTGGCACTGCGTTGGCCAAGGTCTCTCAGTCCTTGCCGCTGCAGTGGGGTGGCGCCGCGGGCACCATGGCGGCGCTGACACAGTTCACTGATGCCGGATCGCTCACAGATTCACAGCACGACGATGGCCCGCTGGCTCTGGTCGCCGCCTTGGCGGAGGAACTTGGTCTGACGGACCCAGTAGCACCGTGGCACACCAATCGGCTTCCTATTACCGGCTTGGGCCACGCGCTGGCCGATGTGCTGGCGGCGGCGGGGAAGATGGCTAATGACGTCCTGCTGCTCAGCCGTCCAGAGTTGGGAGAATTGTCGGAGCCCGTTGCTGAAGGCAGGGGGGTCTCCTCCGCTATGCCGCAAAAGCAGAACCCCGTCCTGTCTGTACTAATCCGTAGTTCTGCGCTGGCCGCACCCGGGTACCAACTCCAGCTTCAGGCTTCTGCGGCAGCAGCCGTGGATGAACGGCCGGACGGCTCCTGGCACACCGAGTGGCAGGCTCTGCGCCAGCTTCTTCGTCTGACGGGTGGAGCAGCTACCAAATTGGCAGAGCTCTGCGAGGGGCTGGTTGTTGATCCGCGGCGAATGCGCGCCAACATGGAGGTGACCGGCCCGCTGTTGGTGAGTGAAAAGATTACGGCGGTGGTGGCGCCGCTATGGGACGGCGAGGTGCCAGGCTCCGGAAAGAAGCATGTGCAAGCGCTCGTCAATCAGGCGCTGGCCAGCGGCGATGGAGGCCCAGGACTGCGTGAACTCTTGCGCGAGGCGATCCCGTTCAGCGCATTGAGCAATGATGCACTGGACTCTCTGATGGACCCGGCCCAGTACGTGGGCCAGAGTAGCGCGTTGACCACAAGAATTATTGACCAGTACAAGAATTGGAGTACACAGTGAGTGCTGCCAACATCACGCCCACCCTGCTGGCTGCGGGCCCAGACAAGCCGCTGCTGGTGGTGGGCGCAGGTCTGGGGACGTCGGTTCAGGGCCTCTGGGGGCCCGCTATCCCATTCCTGGGCGATTTTGAGGTAGTGGGGGTGGACCTGCCGGGTCACGGTGCCAGCCCTGCC
>JABBNV010000228.1:1630-4741 GCA_019352125.1 Acidobacteriota bacterium
CAACCGAAGCATTCAGCGTGGCGGATTTGGCGACTGCAGTGGCCGGTGTGGCCAAGAAGCTGGCTGCCGGCCGGAGTGTTTTTTACGCGGGGGTATCGCTGGCTGGAGCCGTAGCACTGCAACTGGGCCTGGACCACGCGGACAGCTTTAACGCAGTCGCTTCCATCTGCTCGGCACCGAAGTTTGGCGAACCGCAGTCCTGGCGGGATCGCGCTCAGGTGGTGAGCCAGCAAGGTACCCCCACACAAGTTATCGGGTCCGCACAGCGTTGGTTTGCCGAGGGCTTTATGGGCAAAAATCCCGAGGTGGCGGCGGCGCTGCTGCACAACCTTCAGGATGCGGATAGGTTCAGCTATGCGCACTGTTGCCTGGCTCTTGCAGAGTTTGACGTCACGGATCGCCTCAAAGACCTCACTACTCCGCTGCTCACCATCGCTGGCGAGGCGGACGTAGTGTGTCCGCCCGAGGTTTCCCTTACTGTGGCGTCTTCCGTGCGCAACGGTAGAACCGCCACCGTGCCCGGTGTGGCTCACCAGGCTCCCGCCGAGGCGCCCGCTGCTGTGGCGGCGCTGCTGAGTGACTACTTCCAACAATTTTCGAACTAACGAGGAACAGGCCACCGATGAACAACCAAGGCACCCCCGCGGAGTCAAACCCCTCCAGGACCGAGCAGGACGTGTATGACGTCGGCATGGTGGTGCGACGCCAGGTGCTGGGGTCGGAGCACGTGGACCGCGCCAACGCGGGTATCGACGAGTTCACGGAAGAGTTCCAGAGCATGATCACACGCTATGCGTGGGGCACTATCTGGACCCGCCCTGGCCTGCCACGCACCACGCGCAGCGCCATCACACTGACAGCCATGATTGCCGGCGGTTACTGGGAGGAGCTGGAAATGCACCTGCATGCCGCACTGCGCAACGGCATGACGGAGCAGGAAATCAAGGAAGTATTCCTGCAATCGGCTATCTATTGCTCTGTCCCGGCGGCAAACATTGCGTTCAAGATCGGGAAAAAGGTGCTGGCGGAATACCACTGAGCCGCACCTTTTCAGAGATTTTGGGAACAATCTGAAAATGCCCTAGCTTCTGGCGTTCACCATGCGTACACTCGTTCATAGAGTGAACATTCCATCATTGGTAGTAACGGCTAGCCAGCCGAGTGAGTTGTAAGGAACCCCGTGAACCAGGCCTATCTGTACGATGCAATCCGCACCCCTTTCGGCAAATTTGGTGGCGCACTTGCCTCCACGCGTCCGGACAACATGGCGGCTCATGTGCTGGCAGAAGTCGTACGCCGGGCTCCCCAGCTGGAGGCTGAGCGCATCGATGAAGTGATTTTTGGCAATGCCAACGGGGCTGGCGAAGAGAACCGCAACGTTGCGCGCATGGCCACCTTGCTGGCTGGACTGCCCGTTTCCATTCCCGGCACCACGGTGAACCGGCTGTGCGGATCCAGCCTGGATGCAGCCATCATCGCCTCTCGCCAAATCAACACCGGTGAGGCGGAGTTGGTGGCGATTGGCGGAGTTGAGTCCATGAGCCGCGCGCCCTGGGTGCTGCCGAAGACGGAGAAGGCGTACCCGGCAGGGGATCTTGCCTTGGCTTCTACGACGCTGGGCTGGCGTCTGGTCAACCCCGCAATGCCAAATGAGTGGACGGTTTCCCTGGGTGAGGCCACCGAACAGCTGCGTGAGCGCTACGGCATTAGCCGCGAACGCCAGGATGCCTTTGCTGCACAGTCCCATAATTTGGCCGATGCAGCCTGGAATGCCGGGCATTATGCGCAGATGGTGGTGCCCGTTCCCGGCACGGACTTGCTCCGCGATGAAAGCATTCGCCCTGGTTCCACGGCTGCGAAGCTGGCAGGGCTGAAAACTGTCTTTCGGCCAGAGTCAGAGGCGGTCGACGGCGGTACGGTCACCGCAGGGAATGCCTCACCATTGAACGACGGCGCCTCCGCAGCCCTGATCGGCTCTGAAGCGGCGGCCGCCATTCTGGGCCGTGAACCGCAGGCTCGTATCGCTGGTCGTGGCGCTGCGGCGCTTGAGCCGCAGTACTTCGGATTCGCGCCTGTTGAGGCGGCCAACATTGCCCTCAAACGTGCGGGCATCGGCTGGGGGGATGTGGCCGCCGTCGAACTTAATGAAGCCTTCGCGGCGCAATCTCTGGCCTGTATCGACGCGTGGGGGATTGAGCCGGAAATAGTGAACGCCTGGGGTGGTGCCGTGGCCATTGGCCATCCGTTGGGCGCCTCCGGGATTAGGATTTTGGGGACGCTGGCCGCGCGGCTGGCGAACTCCGGGCAGCGCTGGGGCGTTGCTGCGATTTGTATCGGTGTGGGTCAGGGCCTTGCCGTGGTGTTGGAAAACGTCAACGCAACCAGAAGCTAGGGGAGTGGAGCAATGCTCAACTTTGTGGATACAGCAGCCCAGGCGGTTGCGGACATTCAGGACGGCTCAACCGTACTGATCGGCGGGTTTGGGAACGCAGGGCAGCCAATGGAGCTCATTGATGCTCTCCTGGACGGTGGCGCCACCGGGCTTACCGTAGTGAACAACAACGCTGGTCAGGCGGATGCCGGGCTCGCGTTACTGATCAAGGAACGCCGGGTTGCCAAGGTCATTTGTTCCTTCCCACGGCAGTCTGACTCCTGGCATTTTGATGCGGCCTACCGCGCCGGTGAGATTGAACTGGAGCTAGTGCCGCAAGGCAACCTGGCAGAGCGGATTCGGGCCGCTGGCGCCGGAATCGGCGGGTTCTTCACGCCGACCGGCTATGGCACCATGCTGGCCGAAGGCAAGGAAACCCGGGTGATTGACGGCAAGGGTTACGTGTTTGAAACGCCAATCCACGGTGATGTGGCGCTGATCAAGGCGCTCACGGCGGACAAGGCCGGCAACCTGGTGTACCGCAAGACGGCACGCAACTTTGGCCCGATCATGGCCGCCGCAGCACGGCAGACGATTGTTCAGGTCTCCAGCATTGTGGAAACCGGAGGGCTGGATCCTGAGTCCGTAGTTTCACCCGGAATCTACGTCAACACCGTGGTGCGGCTGGGAGCTGTGCCCGGCGCTGAAACGGCACCTACCGCCCAGGGGGCCCCCACTGC
>JABBNV010000229.1:0-1721 GCA_019352125.1 Acidobacteriota bacterium
ACAGGGTGTCATTACGCGTTTCCACGCCGCCAAAGCAGCGCAGCACCATGTCAGATGTTCCGGCCATGGCTCCGAGATGCACACCTGCACGCGTCGTTCCGCCCTGGGTATCGTCCAGATCGCATTCCAGAGCTTGAGTGAACAACTCCCAGGACTGTGCACGATCACTCCTGGCCAATACCCAGCTGTGAGCCAGCCTGCTCAGGGTGGAACCGTGGCTGGTTCGAGCTAGGTAGTAGCGAATTGTCTGGGGTACAACTTCCGGCGGTAACGGGTAACCAAGGCGCTCAAAAACTTCCCGTAATTCTTCGGCGGAGAACAGATAAAACAGCATCAACACGTCCGCCTGCTTGGAAAGCTTGTAGCTGTTGGTCGTTTTTCCTTCAGATTGCAGAATCAGATCCAGCCGGGCAATGTCCCCATAGCGAGTGCGGTAGGACCCCCACTCAAATTCTTGCAGGTCCTCGTAGCCTTCAAACTGGCTGATGACACCATCGCCGTGGAAGGGAACGCGAAGACGTCGGCCGATCTGTGCCCAACTAGCCAGCTCACTGGGCTCCACTGATAGGCGGCTGCACATGGCTCCCTGATCGCTAGTACTCACCAATTCCACCGCTTCGACGGCCTTCGTCAAGACCCATGAGGCCAAAACGTTTGTGTAGGCATTGTTCCGGAGGCCCTCCCCCGGATGCCCTGGATAACCATCATGAAATTCATCTGGTCCCATTACGGACGTAATGTCATACCTCCCGTCCGCTGGCTCAAGCGTGGCCAAACTAGCAAAATACCGTGAAACCTCCACCAGAATTTCCGCACCATAGCTGACAATAAATTCCCTATCACCGCTCGCCTGAAAGTATTGCCATACGTTGTAGGCAACTGCCAGTCCGCTGTGCGCCTGCAGCCGAGAGTTGTCCGGCATCCACTGTTGGTCACGCAGATTAAACAGGGCCTCCGGCGTTTCTTCCCGACCGTCGCTGCCGCTTTGCCAGGGAAACTTTGCACCTTGGCGGCCTTCTGCACGCGCGGCTGCACGGGCTACGTCCAGCCGCCGGTATCTATAGAGCAAAAGCCATTTGGTGATGTCCGGCCGCCGGAGCGTAATCATGGGATACACAAAGACCTCATCCCAGAAGATGTGCCCACGATACCCCTCGCCATGCAAACCACGCGCGGGAGCCCCAGCGTCGAGATCTGGCCCGGCCGCCGCGACGGTTTGCAGGACGTGAAATGTATTGAGATTCATTGCCAGGCGGTGTTTTCTCCCGGCCCCCAGCACCACCCCAAACTGAGCCCAGAGCGCTTGCCACGCGCGTTTGTGAGAACTTAGCTCAGCAGCGATGGTTGAGGCCTGGAGGATCCGCTGAGTCGCCGCCAAAGCGGCCGTTGAAACTGCCCGGTCACGGGAGGTGGCTACGGCTACCGTCTTCACTATGGTCACGGGACAGCCTCGGTTCAAGGTGAAGGAGATGCGGTGCCCTGCCCGGCCGCTCTCCAAGAGTGTCTGACGGTTACTGGTGAGGTTCTCACCGGATTCGGTGTGACAGGTAGTCCGGAGAGCCATGGCCACGTTGAGTCCTGACTGCTTGGTTCTGGACTCCCACAACACGGTTTGCCCATCAAGTTCATGGCCGCCGACGGAAAGGAGGTGGCTACCGTTGAGGTGGCCGTCTGCGGCACAATTGCTATTCACCACGGCTCCGTTGACGGCGGATTCGACT
>JABBNV010000229.1:1731-4349 GCA_019352125.1 Acidobacteriota bacterium
CTTCGACGTCGCCTGTCCAATTTTCTGCTTCTACGGTAGTTTCGACGACGGCCAGGTACCGGTGTGCAAGGGAGTTGAACTGACGCGAGCTGATCCGCGTAGCGTGGCCATTGGCATCGCGGTAGCGACTTGTGCGTGTCAGGATGCCGTTCCGAACATCAAGTTCCTGCCGGTAACTGAGCAGTTCCACTTTCCCAGGAGCAAACGCTCTCCCTGCTGCCGCCCGGACCGTAAGGAAAGTCCAGTCCGGGCAATTAACCAAGTGCTCGGCTTCGTCGTCGCGCCCCGCAAGATCCGTCACCGTGCGGTTGTATATCCCCGCAAAATAGGTTCCCGGATAGTGGACACCATCTGAGCTAGTGCCCGGGAACGCTCCTCGGGTGGCCCAATATCCATTGCCCAAAACACACAAGGATTCCCTTCGCCCCTCTTGTTTCGGATCGAACCCCTCATAGGTCAACAACCAGTCTTCCGCCTGCGCGGTGGCAGAAACCCCGACGTTCAGCACCTCCTCACTGGATGTTTCCCGTTTGGTGGCACGCAGCGTGTGCACCATCAACAGTGTGCTGAGGTCCTTGACAACCAGGTGCGCCCCGGCGGCCAACAGGTTTCCCGAGCCGTTCCTGTCGACACCGACAACCAGAGCAAACCCACCAGCAACGCCTGCACGTATCCCAGCCGCAGCATCCTCCAGCACTACAGCGTCCGCAGGGTCCACATGGAGCCGTTTGGCAGCCTCCAGGAACAAGGCAGGATCCGGTTTTCCTGGCAGCCCCATCGTGGCAGCATCGATCCCGTCCACAACAATGGTGAACAGCTCCGAAATCCCGCATGCGGCCACCACTGTTCGGCAGTTTCGGCTTGCAGTGACCAACGCCGTTGGAACCCCTGACTCACGGAGTTGGCGCAGCACTCTCAGCGCGTCAGGAAATACGGCCACCGGCTGTTCGCCCAATAGTTGGCTAAATATCTGCTGCTTCCGATGGGCCAGGCCGGCCACACTCAAGGTGCCGGGCCCGTCAGTGGCCACCCCCTCAGGAACATTGATCCCCAGGTGTGCCAGAAAAGCTCTAATACCGTCTTCACGACTGCGTCCATCAATGAACTGGCGGTAGTCCTGCTGACGATCAAAGCTGGCTATGGGAGTCCCTGCCAATGCTGGCAACGCTTCATCAAATAGCTTCTGCCACGCCTTGGCATGTAGCGCAGCCGTGTCTGTGACGACTCCGTCCATGTCAAAGATCACTGCCCCATACGCCGGCGCTGTTGCTGCCCGCATCAGAGTTCCTGCCGTCGGAATATGGCCGCCGCCAGGGCAACGACGGACACGCTGAGCACCACGGAGCTAGTGATGGGCCACAGCGGAAACTCCATCGAAGCACCGCTGGCCAGAGACGCGGCTTGTTCGGGGATGCCCGCTGGCGAATATTCGCGGAATCCCTTTGACAGAGAGGCTATTGAAAGCACCATGAAGGTGCCGAGTCCGGCACCAGCAGCGCCAGCCGCCGAAGGGATGAGCACCGAGAACAGAGTCATTAAGGATAGATACAGAATTGCCGCCACCAGCCAAAGAAACACTGCCGACCACAAAGCCGCACCAGGAGCCGCGCCAAAGACAACCGCCGTCGTGCCCCAAGTAACGAAGGTCGCACCCACAAGGAGCACTGCAACGTAGAACACCTGGACCACAACCTTCACCAAGACAAACGCCACCCGAGACAAGGACTTGCTCAGCACCAAGACTGCCGTTCCGCTCCGGCGCTCGGCAGAGACAATACCCCCATAGATGACGATGATGGCGAAGCTGGCCATCTGCGAAAGGTTCTTGACCCACTGACCATAGGAGTCAAACGCTGTGGGTTTCGGAAGATTCAAAGTGGCGAATTGGCTCCCGGCCACGGCACTGAGTAGTTCCGGCGTGTACTTGGCGAGGACCGGTCCAGTGATGGCAAAGAGGAGCAAAATTGAAGGCAGAACATAGATTCGCCAGGTCCGCGTAATTTCGCGAATCTCTTTGCGAGCAAAGACCCACGAGCTTCTCATCCCTTTGTGCCCCCGGTAAGTTCAATGAAGACTTCTTCAAGCCCCAGCTCCCCCGCCTCGAACCGAATGAGCCCGGCATGTTGAGCTGCAATCAGCTCGGGAACTGACCGCTGTGCGGCCAGCACATCCGTCACACTCACTTCGAGGGTTCTTGCCCCATCCCTCACCACCGACACGGCCCACGGCTGCTGGGCGGTAACCGCCGCCAGTTCATCCGCGCCCTCGGTGACTTCCAGGACGATCTTGTGCCTGCCGCTTCGAGCTTTGAGCTCGTGGATCGGAGCATGGACCACCACTCGCCCTCGATCCAGAATCGCTACCGAATCACAGACCCGTTCCACGTCGCCAAGGATGTGGGTAGAGAAGAAAATGGTGGTGCGCCCACGCATCGAGGCAATGAGTTCCAGGACGTCCTTGCGGCCAATCGGATCCAATGCGCTGGTGGGTTCGTCCAGTAATAGCAACCGCGGTGCATTAATGAGCGCTTGAGCAATACCCAAGCGCTGCCGCATGCCCCGAGAGTAGCCGCCGATCCGCTGCGTCACCCCGCCCAACCCAGCCTGCTCTAGCAACAT
>JABBNV010000229.1:4359-4719 GCA_019352125.1 Acidobacteriota bacterium
ATCTCTCCATGGTCACTCGGTGATCGAGACCGGTCAGGTCTCCGGCTAGATGCAGGTATTCCAGCGCCGTCATCCAGGGGTAGAACGCTGGTACATCCGGCAAGAACCCCAGCTGTGCGCACACCGCGTTCCCTGCCTTGTCGAGGTCCTGCCCGAATATCTGAATAGTTCCGGAGCTTGGCCGAGCCATTCCAGTCACCAACCGCAGCGTCGTCGTCTTTCCAGCGCCATTCGGGCCCAGGAAACCAAAGATCTCCCCTTCCTCCACCGTCAGATCGACGGAGTCAAGCACGCGCTTGCCCTTATAGGTCTTGGTCAGTGCGGTCACCTTGAGAGCGGCGTTCACGGTGTCCTCCCTGG
>JABBNV010000230.1:0-672 GCA_019352125.1 Acidobacteriota bacterium
AACGGGTAGGAGCGCCCAAGTGATCCATCGCAGAACTCGGTTGAGTCCATTGCGAATCTCAGAATTGACCAGCGAAAACCGCTTGGCCTCGGCCGTGAGGCGGCTGGCAAAGGATTCCGCACCAACGCACGTGACCCGGCCCCTGCCGTTTCCGGCAACGACACTCGATCCAGAGAGCACCCTGTCGCCGGGGGACTTCAGCACCGGATCCGCCTCGCCAGTAAGCAGCGACTCGTCGATCTCGAGGCTCTCGCCGTCGAGCATCCTGGCGTCGGCCGACACCTGGTCCCCGGCACGCAGTACAAGGATGTCGTCCCGCACCACGGCTTCCACAGCAATGTCCTGCACGGTGTCATCTCGAAGCACCCGAGCGTTCGGTGTGTTGATCACTGCGAGTCGGTCGAGCGCTCGCTTGGCGCGGTATTCCTGCACTACCCCGATCACTGCGTTGCCGACGGCGGAGAAACCGAACAGCGCATCTTGCCACTGGCCTAAGACGAGGAGCAGGACAAAACTCCCGGCCACGATGGCATTGAACAGCGTGAGTACGTTCGCACGAACGATGTCCCACAAACTTCGACTGGAGGCCTGTGAGATCCGGTTCGTCAGCCCGGCCGACTTCCGGTGGGCTACTTGTTCACTCGACAGACCCCGGTGCGATGGTAGGCGTTC
>JABBNV010000230.1:682-2036 GCA_019352125.1 Acidobacteriota bacterium
CGCTCCTGTTCACCACAGGACAGGCCAAAGCTTCAACATGATTGAACCCTACAGGAGTGGCACAGCGCGGGCCCCGCAGCTTATCTGTCAAGGGGCGACTGCTCAAGCGGCGGCAAATCACACGACCAACGAATCAAGGTCCCAGAACTTCTGCACCGGTATTTCTCCCAGCCCCTCCACGTCGGGGCACGCGTCCGGGTCCGCGCGGCGGTGGAAGCCCCGGGTGGATTCTGCTTGGCAGCGCGCGGTAGCGCAGCGACCGCCTTGAGCCGAGTAACCGGGTCACTTGGCATCGGGATGACCAGCGGGATCACACCGCTGTGGTTGCCAAGGTTTCCTCGACTGCCCTGCCGGCGGTCTGAATACTGCACAGAAATGACGATCTAATCAACATGCTCGCAGCGCCGATCCAAGAGGCGCTGCAGCGCACTGGCGACGGCCGTGAGCACGACGTCGTTCACCGTGGCACCTTGGAAGTGCGCAACCCGGTGAACCATGTTGACCTCGGCCCTCACGATGACAAAGTTACGCCTAGGTCCCGTCGGCCAATTGAGCGATGTGGTTACCGCTCTTACCCTGACCGCCGGGTATAAGTTCGGCCGCCGCGTTACCGATCCGGCGCAGTGCCGCAGGGAGCCGACGAAGTGAACAGATGTGTCCCAACGCGGCATCGACGACCAGCTGCGTTCTCGACGGGCCCGGGCCCTCCCCCGGGGCTGGGCACGGGAGCATCGTCACGTGGTTAGCGATCTTGAATGAGGGGTCATCAGGTCGTCGCCGGTAACCCGAAGGATCGACGGGGGATGGCTCATGGCCCCACCGTACACTCGACAGGTGCCCTGAGTACTTCCGCGGCAGCCTCGGCGCGATCAGTCTAAACCGGAGGGTGATGGTTCGGCGCAGTGCCCTCGCCCGTCGCGCCTGGTCAAGTCGATGTGGGGCACTGCACTCATGCCGTCCTCCTAGATCCGTTCTTAACTCATCCGCAAGACATTTCCCCGCTCAGGAAGGGCAATCAAGATGAGCATCGTCGTCGTCTATGAGTCCATGTTTGGGCAACACCCGCAGAATTGCCTTGGCCATCGCTGACGGGCTTGCACCCTTCGGCGTCGTGGTCACGGCAAACGTCAACGATTTGCTGGCCAAGGCAGCCACCCATTCGGCCAGGTTGCTTGTTCTCGATGACCGTGAGCTGGCCCGGGCGCGCAGCTGGGGTGCCAGCGTGGGCGCAGCCATGGAACAGTTCATCAACCATTGATTCACGCTGCTAGCCATCCGCACTTGCCCCGCCCTCCTCACCTCCCCCGAATCCAGCTGCGTCACCTCAGAAACCCCGAACGTTAACGGCGGCACG
>JABBNV010000230.1:2046-4699 GCA_019352125.1 Acidobacteriota bacterium
AGGCCCCGTTTGGAGGGGCCGCGGCCCGGTCATTGTTGGTTCAGGAAGGTGCTGGCAGCAGGATTGAGCCTCGCCACTTCTCCCGGGAACCTGAACACCCTGTGCAAACAACCACTTTTCATACCCAGTGACTGCTCAACATTGTTTCAAACGGCCCCGCCGGTCACCTCGCCAACCCGGGGTTACACGGCAAGAGTGTGGACCTGCCGCTGGAGAAATTCTGGATCACGAACAACACCATCTTCACGGCCCTGATGAACACCCACACGACCGAAACGCTACTCAAGGTTGTCGCGCAAAAAGGCGATTCCTGTCAGCCGATTCTTGAGCCACACCTTCAATCTGACGGGCATCAAAAGGAATACGATGGCTATTCGCGGGTGGCTGAATCAAAGACACTGAAGGTGATGCACAGCGCTTGAGCAGCACTGGAGATGTTCACAAGCAAAACTTTTGGCTTCCAGCCTGCACGGCAGGTGACGCTAGGACCGTAGCCCGGAGCCGTTCTGTGCTGCCGGGGCCGGCCGGGGGTTGCAGCGTCGCACAATTGCCTTCCGGGTTTCTTCTACCCACAAAACCGAGGATCCCACGATAAGAGCCAGCGCCCATTGGGCTGGGCTCAGGGCTGTGGTGTCGAAAATACCCTGCAGTACTTCAAGACTCACCACCAGAACCTGTAGCACGATCACAGCACCCAATGAGACCCAGATGCTGCGATTGGTGAAGGTCTGCCTGGCGAAAACAGAGCCTGAGTCGGAGCGCACATTGAGCAGGTTGAATACCTGGAAAAACACAAAGGTAGTAAATGCAAGGGTGGTGGGCAGTGCCGGGTCCGCTGGACTTCCCTGATGCAGGGCAGGAGCCAGCCCCAGGACGGCTATGGTTCCGGCGGCCATCACAGCGCCGAGGCCGAGAATCCGCAGCAGGCGGTTGCGGGTCAGCAACGGTTCACCGGCGGGCCGTGGTTTCTGCTTCATGATGTCCGGCTCCGCCGGGTCAACGCCGAGCGCCAAGGCGGGCGGTCCATCCATGATGATATTCACCCAGAGAATCTGCAGGGCTGTAAACGGTGCGCCGCCGGCCAAGCCGAACACACCGGCGGTGAGGAAGATCAAGACAAACCCCCACGCCGTCGTCAACTGGAATTTCACGAACTTGATGATGTTCGTATAGGTCCCGCGGCCTACCTCGACGGCGGAGACAATGGTAGCGAAATTGTCGTCGATCAGAATCATTCTCGCCGCACCCTTGGAGACATCGGTTCCAGTGATGCCCATGGCGATGCCGATATCCGCCTGTTTCAGCGCCGGGGCGTCGTTGACGCCGTCGCCGGTCATGGCAACGATGTTCCCTCCGTCCTGCAGCGCCCTGATCACGCGGATCTTATGTTCCGGGGCGACCCTGGCAAGCACACCGTAGCCCGAAACCCGGCGGGTGAGCTGTCCGTCATCCAGCTGGTCCAGGTCAGATCCGGAGGCCGCCTCGCCGCGGATGCCTAAGTCAGCAGCGATGGCCTGGGCCGTGACCAGGTGATCTCCGGTGATCATGTGCACACTGATCCCGGCTTCCCGTGCCGTGGCGATTGCCGCGGCGGCTTCGGGACGCGGCGGGTCCATAATTCCTACCAGGGCGTATACCGTCAAATGGTCCGCAACTTGCCGAAGCTCATCAGGGTCCTGCGGCAGGTCCGAATTGACCCGACGTCCGGCGATTAGCAGCGTGCGAAGACCTTCCCCGGCCAATGCCTGGACCTCCTCATGGAGGCGCTTGCGGTCAGTGACGTCCAACGGGCGAATCCCCGTTTCTGTCAGGATGGAATCGGCCCGTTCCATCAACGCTCCAGGTGCTCCTTTGGCAAAGCACCGGAATCGGGCGGGACGTGTGTCCCCGCCGGTAAAGTTCTGCCGGTGGAAGGTGGCCATGAACTTGTAGTCCGAATCAAACGGGATTTCAGCCACCCTGGGGTGCTCCTTGCGGACCTCGGCGACGTCAACCCCGCCCTTCTCGGCGAGCACAACGAGGGCGCCTTCGGTAGGATCCCCCACAAGAACACCGCCCTTCACGGAGGCGTCGTTGCACAACGCCATAGACAGGAACGAGTCCGTCATAGCCGGAGGCGGGTCGCCATGGCTGCCCAGGATTCTGCCGTCCGTTGAATAGCCGTTGCCGGTGACCCGGAAGCTGCGGCCCGCAACGAGCAGCTGCCGCACGGTCATTTCATTGAGCGTCAGCGTTCCAGTCTTGTCCGTTGCGATGTGGGTGGTGCTGCCGAGGGTTTCCACGGCGGATAGCTGCTTAATAATCGCGCCGCGCCGGGCGAGCCGGGAAGCACCCATGGCCAGAGTGAAAGCGACGACGGCAGTCAGGCCCTCAGGGATGGTGGCTACCGCGAGTGAAACCGCGGTGATCAGCAGCTCGGACCATGGCCGACCCCGGAACAGTCCGAGTAGGAAGACGACGCCGACAACAGCGATGGCGACGATTGTCAGTGTCCGGGCCAGCTGATCGATCCGCCGCTGCAGCAGTGTTTTCCCGGCTGCAGCCCCGCCAAGCAGCGTCGCGATGCTGCCGATCTGGGTACCCATTCCCGTCCCCGTGACCAGAACAACGGCCCGCCCCCGGCTGACGTCGGTGCCCATGAAAACCATGTTTG
>JABBNV010000231.1 GCA_019352125.1 Acidobacteriota bacterium
AGGGCATTGAGCTGAAGGAATTGCCGGACGCGGATCAATGCTGCGGTTTTGGTGGCACATTTTCCATGAAGAACGCAGACGTATCTTCAGCTATGTTGACGGACAAAACTGCAAACGTCTGTGGAACGGGCGCAGAGCTCTGCAGCGGTGGAGATGCTTCATGTCTCTTGCACATTGGCGGCGGGTTGTCGCGACAGGGTAAGAACGTGGGCACCTTGCACTTTGCAGAAATATTGGCAAGCACCATGGCAGATCCGGCCACCGTTGCTGGGGCTGTTCACCTGACGGTCACCGGGAGTACGAAATGAGTAATACGTTCCTGGGGATGCCCTCCTTGCCGGTCTTCGGAACGGGCAACTTGTTTGAACGCGAGCCTTTCCCTGAGTTTGCCCACCGTGAACTGCAGGATGGCCAACTACGAGCGAATCTGGGCCATGCCACCCGCACCATTCGCCAAAAGCGGCTGTCAGTCGTCGCTGAATTGCCCGATTGGGAGGCGTTGCGCAGCGCCGGGTCCGCCATTAAGGAGTCAGTGATGGCTCGGCTCCCGGAATTGTTGGAAGAATTTGAAGCCAACTTCACGGCACGTGGTGGGACCATCCATTGGGCACGGGACGGCAACGAGGCAAATGAGATTGTGTCTTCCCTGATCAAGGCAACCGGCGAAACTGAAGTGGTTAAGGTCAAGTCCATGGCCACACAGGAGATTGGACTCAACGAATTTCTCGACGAACAGGGCATCAGCGCATTCGAGACAGATCTTGCCGAGCTCATTGTTCAACTCGACCATGACAAGCCAAGCCACATTCTGGTTCCCGCTATTCACAAGAACCGGACACAGGTGCGGGACATTTTCTTGCGAGAAATGGAGGACGTGGATCCAGAGCTGAGTAACAAACCGGCAGAACTGGCTGCAGCCGCACGCGGCCACTTGCGACGGAAGTTCCTCAGCGCCAAAGTTGCTGTGTCTGGTGCCAACTTTGCCCTTGCGGATACCGGCACGCTGGCAGTCGTTGAGTCCGAAGGCAACGGCCGTATGTGCCTGACCCTCCCAGAGACCCTCATTACTGTCATGGGCATCGAGAAGTTGCTGCCATCGTGGCAGGATCTGGAAGTCTTCATGCAGCTGCTGCCACGCTCCTCCACGGGTGAGCGGATGAACCCCTACACCTCGCTATGGACGGGTGTCGCGGAGAACGACGGGCCCCAAAACGTTCACTTAGTGCTGATGGACAACGGCCGCAGCGCTGCCCTGGCAGACTTACATGGCCGCTCGGCCTTGCACTGTATTCGCTGTAGCGCGTGCGTGAATGTGTGCCCCGTATATGAACGAACGGGAGGGCATGCTTACGGGTCCACCTATCCAGGCCCCATCGGCGCCATTCTTTCGCCCCTACTGACCGGCATCACCGCAGAAGAGAACAATTCACTGCCCTATGCGTCCTCCCTCTGCGGTGCCTGCTATGACGCGTGTCCAGTGAAGATCAATATCCCGGAAATCCTGGTGCACCTCCGCGGCGAAGATGTTGATAGTAAGCGCGGCACCGCAAAGATTCCGACGCAGATCGATATCGGCATGAAAGCAGCCTCTTGGGCGCTCTCATCAGGGAAGAACCTAGGGCTTGTTGAAAAGACGCTTCCACTGGGACGATTGGTGGCGGGCAGTGACAAGAAGATCACCCAGCTGCCCGGAATCGCCGCTGGGTGGACACAAAGCCGTGACCTGCCTGCACCCCCCAAGAAGTCCTTTAGGCAGTGGTGGAACAAGGAGCATCAGCCGCCTCAAAAGGACGCTGATAACCCCAAACCGGGGCAGGGAGCGGACTCATGAGCGCGCGTGAAGAGGTGTTGGGCAGAATTCGATCCGCACTGCGTGATGCCCCGGAAGCACCGCAGGTGCCGCGAGATTACCGGACAACGTCCGCGCGCAACGAAGAAGAACTCATTGAACAACTGGTGGAACGGCTGGAAGACTACAAAGCCACCGCCCACGTCCTCACTTTGGAGCAGGTTCCAGCGCATCTGGCAAAGCTGCTGGCTGGTCAGGGCCGGTACGCCGTGCCGCAAGGTTTGAATGCCGCGTTCTTCGCTGACCTTGACACTGACGACGAAGACGGCGCGCGTCGCATCGTCGACGGAGTTCCGAGTTGGCTAACTGCCGAACAATTAGACGCCGTGGATGCCGTCGTGACGGGTAGCGCCGTTGCAATAGCGGAAACCGGAACCATCATTCTCAACGCCGGAGCGGATCAAGGGCGGCGCATCATTACATTGGTGCCGGACCGCCACATCTGCCTCATCAAGTCCAAAGACATTGTGGGGATACTTCCCGAGGCCCTACCCAGACTTGACGCCGCCCTGCCCCAAACCTGGATCAGTGGCCCCAGCGCCACCAGTGATATTGAGCTGGAGCGTGTGGAGGGCGTCCATGGCCCTCGCACGCTGGACGTGGTGATTGTTCGACCTTAGGAATTGTTCGGTCCTCGGAACGGGGTTCGCCCCTAGGACCGAACATTCACCAGCAGGCCCGATTTAGCCAGCGAGCATTGCGGCATCCAGTGCAAACAGGTCTGCCGAGCCAGCAGTAGCTGCACCCAACAGGCTGCCGGACTGGGGGAGGAGCTGCTCTGCGTAGAACCTCGCCAATACCAGTTGGTTTTTGGCTAAGGTGGCATCCCCGGCTGTCTGTGCGGCAAGTGCTGCTCGTGCCAGCATCCACGCTCCGGTGCATAGCCCCCACATGCGCAGGTAAGGCGTAGAACCAGCGAGCACGGAATTGGGGTCAGTTTGGCCATTCGCCAGCATCCAGCGAGTGGCTTCTTCCAGGGCGTCGAATTGAGTCGCGAGTTCCTTGCGAATCGACGCAAAATCCTCACCTGCGGCGCTGAGCGCGGTGTCAATCTCCTTCATGGTGGAGAGGAATTCCATAATGGATGCACCACCACGAACACCCAGCTTTCGGCCCACCAGGTCCGCCGCTTGAATCCCGTTGGTTCCTTCATAGATGGCCGTAATGCGGACATCCCGCATGTGTTGAGCGGCGCCGGTTTCCTCAATGAACCCCATGCCACCGTGAATCTGGAGCGCAAGGGATGTTAGTTCATTCCCCAGATCCGTTCCAAATGATTTGCAGATAGGTGTCAGAAGACCAACGATTTCCTCCGCGCGGGCCCTTGCAGCAGGGTCAGGATCGTGAGTGCTGCGGTCAACATACGAGCCGTCGAGGAGCATGAGGTAACGCAAAGCCGCGATATGGGCGCGCTGAGTCAACAGCATTCGGCGTACATCAGGGAAGTCAATGATGGGGGAGCTGGAACCGGTGGCCCCGATTGCTAGCCCCTGCTGGCGTTCTTGTGCATAAGCCAGCGACTGTTGGTAAGCGCGTTCGGCAACGCCAAGTCCCTGTACTCCTACGCCCAAACGCGCACTGTTCATCATGACGAACATGATGCGCATACCGCGGTTTTCCTCACCAATGAGGTATCCCGTGGCGTCCTCATAGGAGAGCACACAGGTGGGAGAGCCATGGATGCCCATCTTCTTCTCCAGCGAAACGGTCTCAACGCCGTTGCGCTCACCCAGTGAGCCGTCCTCGTTGACCAAGAACTTGGGCACAATAAAGCATGAGATGCCCCTGGTTCCCTCAGGTGCGCCCGGCGTACGGGCAAGCACTAGGTGAACTATTTGCTCCGCCATGTCATGATCCCCAAAGGTGATGAAGATCTTCTGGCCGGTGATCGCATAGGTGCCGTCCTCGCGGCGCACAGCACGGGTAGTGAGTGCGCCTACATCGGATCCGGCCTGAGGCTCGGTGAGGTTCATGGTGCCAGTCCATTCACCGGTCACCATCTTGGGCAGATAACGATCCTTGAGCTCGTCATCTCCGTAGTGCAACAGCGCCTCAATGGCGCCCTGGGTGAGCAGCGGGCACAGGGAGAACGCCATATTGGCGCTGGTCATGAGCTCCTGAATGGCTACACCAACCGTCCGAGGAAAGCCGCCGCCACCATACTCTTCGGGTAACGGCACCGTGCCCCAGCCGGCCTCAACATACTGTTTGTACAGCTTTTTGAAACCGTCCGGGGTTTGCACTGTTCCGTCGCTTTGAAGGTGCGAACCCTGAATATCACCCTGACGATTGGTGGGGGCCATTGCCTCTGAGGCAAAGCCACCGCACTCGGCCAACAGTTCCGTGACGCTTTCAAGGTCAGCGTGTTCGAATCCGGGAAGCTCGGCGATTTCTGGGTAGCCAATAACGTGCTCTAGGGCGAAGTTGATGTCATCAAGGGGAGGCCTGTAGTCGTTCATGTTTGTCAGCGTACAGCGGGAGATGGCTGTACAACAGCACTTTGTTACTTGTCAGTAGGAAATTTTTTTCGTTTCTCCGGTTCGGTTCGCGAAGACGCCAGAATGGTGGACACTGGAGTGTGCCGAATCACCCTGTCCCTCGGTGCGGTGCTCACATGGAATGGCGGCAAGCGCATGGTGAATGTAGTGCAGGACCAAGACGGCTTCATACACATGGCCCGTCATTTCCCGAATTCGGCGACTATTGCCATTACGTTTACGGATGGCACCAGGCGCGAGTTTTCTGGGGGTCGGTTGAATCAGCTGTATGACGATGCCCTAGCCGCTTTTCGTGTGGGCAATAGCTTGGATGCAAAGGGCTATCAGCGGGCTTCGGCCA
>JABBNV010000232.1:0-3105 GCA_019352125.1 Acidobacteriota bacterium
GGCGGGATGGATAATTCGGCCGCTAACGCATTCGCGTTGCCGATGGCAAAGTTAGAGACCTGCGGCTTCAGTTACACAGTGGCAGCCTTTCGGCCCACGCAAGGCACCTCGTCTTGAGCGTTACTCCCCTGGCTAGCGGACTCGCGAGGCGGACAAATGCCTAAAACCCACCATCCTGATACGCGTCAACGAATTCATACCGACATATGATCACCCGGGCTAAGGGGAGCATTCGAACACTTCTGTTATCGCCACCGCAATTGTGGTATGGAATTCGCTTCCCGGTGGAGCTCCCGGTTTATGCTCATCTGTCACAGGAACCTCACTATTCACTTTCGCAACGCAGATGATATTGTGTTGTGGTGTCGAAATCGAACACCGACACGCCGCAAATACATGGCGTGTCGGTCAAGACCATTTCGGCCAATTGATAATCACGTCGGGGGGACGTGGTCGCTACATACACACCGAATGGGTAAATATGATGGGCCACACCCGAACTACGCTGCGACGCACCGCACTCACCGGCATAGTAGCCGCGTTCCTTGTTACGCTGATTTCTTTAGCCGGGCTTCCGCTGTCTGCGTCAGCATCAGAAGTCGTTACATCATCCAGTCAAGTTTCTTCTGCGCCAGCTGTTAACCTCACGCCGACCATTGCGCCAACCTCGACTAGCGCCCCGACACCGACAACTTCTGACGCCCCCACGGCTAGTGCTTCCAACTCTTCGTCTAGCCCATCACACACAACGTCGACGGCCCCAACCGCGCCCTCTGCACTCACTTCTGACAAGCCTTCCGGGCCCGGCCACGTTATGGGGAGTGCCGGAAAATCCGCGCCGCTAGCGAATGCAACGAAACCCACAACCCTCAATAGGTTCGCCCAGCTACTTACAACCCCCGCCTATGTCTCGACGCAACCGACTGGGACGGAAGGCATGCCTGCGGGGATGGACGTCAGCGGATGGCAACAAAACGTGGATTGGGCGACCGCATGGAATCAGGGCGCGCGCTTCGCCTATATCAAAGCTTCCGAGGGTCCGTGGGCTATGAACGACTATTTTTCCCAGCAATACAACGGAGCGGCCGCTCAAGGGATCATCCGAGGCGCCTACACCTTTGCTCGTCCTAATTTGTCCAGCGGGGCCAACCAGGCGCAAGTACTAGTACAGAGCGGGGGCGGCTGGTCACCCGACGGTATGACGTTGCCAGGCGTGCTGGACATTGAGTCGAATACAAGTGATTCATCCGGTGCGTGCTTTGGCATGTCCCCCGCTGCTTTGACGTCGTGGGTCCATGACTTTAGCAATACTTATAAGTCCCTCACGGGGCGCGATGCAGTCATTTATACGGCTTACTACTTTTGGCAACAGTGCCTAGGCTCATCTGACTTCTCTCAAAGCAATCCGCTATGGATCGCTGCGTACGGGGCCCCAGCGTCCAACGTTTGGATGCCAGGTGGCTGGCCGCAGTATACGTTCTGGCAGTTCAGCTCCGAGGGCCCCTTCGTGGGCGATTCCAACGTGTTCAACGGCTCCTATGACCAGCTCAAAACAATCGCAACAGGCGGTGCAGCGGCGATTTCCAATCCATCCATCCGTAACACTAATGATGTGTTAGCCATCGATGGGTCAGGAGTGTTGTGGGACTACCCTGCCGCTACCACGGGCATTGGCAGTAAATACGTGGTGATGTCCGGTTGGTCGGGCTTCAAAGCGTTCTACCCTGTCGATTGGAATCAAGACGGAGTCATCGACCTGATCGCACAGTGGAACAACGGGACAGTGAGCTTCTACAAGGGTCTGCGGACAGGTGGATTCGAATCAGGAGTCGTCATCGGCTCGGGATCTTGGCAAAACCTTCAGCTGACCGTCGGCAAATGGCGAAATGGCGACCACTATCCAGGGATCATGGCGAAGGATAGCTCTGGGGCACTCTACTACTACGCGAATCCATCTGGTGGTGCACTTGCCAATGTTGGGATTCTGTTGGGGACCGGTTGGGGCCCGCTGGATATCAATATGGCTACGTGGGACGCAGGCGGCAACCCCGCTGTCCTCGCCCGTGATCGAGCAGGAAACATCCTCCTTTACCGAAGCGATGGCTCCGGCAACATTGTCAACGCCAGCCCACCTGTTATTGGAACGGGGTGGCAAGCCATGACAAGCATCAGCGTGCTCACCGCACCGAATGGTGGCCAGTCCCTTGCGGCACGCTGGAATACGGGAGAACTCCGAAACTATGCCCTCAGCACCGGCGGCTGGGGGCCCGTGACAAGTTTCGGTACGGGTTGGAATCCGCTAACACTCGGCGCCTCGCCTCGCCTCGCGTCGCCTGCCATCTTTTCAGCCGACGACACACTCGCCATCGATCAGTCTGGAACACTATGGAACTATCCGTCGGCTTCCGGTTCGATCGGCGCACCCTTCCCGATTAGCTCCGGTTGGAAGGGCCTCACCTCGTATAACGTAACGGACTGGAACAACGACGGCACCTTCGACCTCGTCGGGCAGGTCCAGAATGGCGATGTATACCTGTACTGGGGTAACCCTGCTGGCGGGTTCGGCTCTCCGGTCATCATCGCAAGGGTTCCCACCGGAGCCAAAGTCACTCCCGCACGATGGAATTCTAACGACCCCTACCCAGGCCTCCTTGTTTCTCTGCCTTACGGGGCAGTAACTTATCTCAAGAACTCGTCCGGAACAGCTACCCTCGACGCTGCATCGTCAGTGACATCGTCTAGCACCGGAAGCCAGGTGGCCGTCGGTGACTGGAATGGTGATCAAATTCCCGATCTCATCTCCCGGACTCCTGGGGGCGATCTAAAGGTCCAACTCGGGGATGGCACAGGAAAGGTTCGGCCCCAGCCTGCGCAGACCATTGGGACTGGCTGGACGAACGTTGCGAGCATCCGGACAACCGCAACATTCATTGGTGGTGGAAAGCTTGGCCTGCTGGCGTTGTGGACGTCTGGAGAACTTAAGTATTACGGCACAACCGGTCAAGGGTCCTGGACATCAGTCACATCGATGGGACATCGGTGGGCTGGATCCTCGCTTCCGGGCGCAGTTGCCCCGGGCCCAGCAGGAATTCTCGACGCAGGAGA
>JABBNV010000232.1:3115-4667 GCA_019352125.1 Acidobacteriota bacterium
CTAATGGCGTTCTATGGGACTATCCGCTCAATGCCGACGGCACGCTGGGGACCCGCTTTGCACTCATGTCTGGCTGGAGCGGGTACAAGTCGCTATTCCCCGTCGATTGGAATGCGGACGGCACAGTCGACATAATTGCCCAATGGAACAGTGGTCCCGTAACGTTTTACCGCGGTTTACCAGAAGGCGGCTTTGCCCCGGGTACTCCGATCACTTCCGGCGATTGGTCCACTCAGCAACTCGCCATAGGTACTTGGAATTCGACGGACAAAAGGCCGGGTCTATTCGCCAAAGACAATGCTGGGTCCCTGAGTTACTTTTCTAACCTGAGCAACAACCAGTTAGCGACCGAAGGTCAGAGCCTTGGCGTAGGGTGGAATTCTCTTGACGTCGTTGCAGCGAAATGGGCTTCAACGACGCGAACGGACATCCTAGCAAGAAACGTCCAAGGTCAAATGCTCTGGTACAGGAGTGATGGATCAGGGAACCTTGTGCAAGGACCGGCTCCAGTGATTGGAACGGGGTGGCAGTCAGTCAGGTCACTACAGGTATCGACGTCATCTGTTGGCAAGCAATCGATCTCCGCCATATGGAAAACTGGGGAGCTCGTCTCTTATCAATTGCCTGCCAACGGCACTTGGGGCTTGGTTTCCAGCCTAGGATATGGGTGGGAAACACTTTATCCTGCAGGGATAATGGTGACCGCCCGCTAACTTTTAGCTCCGAGTAGTCGACAATTCACTGACCACCCTGCGGGCAATTTCGAACGCGGCCGTCGCAGCCGGCGACGGCGCGTTCAACACATGGATCTGCCGTGGACCATGCTGGAACAGGAAGTCATCAACCATGGAACCGTCACGAAGCATAGCTTGAGCTCGTACGCCAGAGTGCGTCCGTACTAAGTCATGATCCCGAACCGAGGGGACCAGCCGACGAAGGCTGGCCGCGAACTTATGTTTCGACAGCGAACGCCACGTCTCGCTGAGGGCAGGTCCCATGAACTTGGCCCCGAGGATCCACAACCCCGGCCAGGTGGCACTGAGTAGCAGCTCACGAACATTGATTTTTCGCCAGCGGTAGCCCTCGCGGGCAAACGCAAACACTGCGTTCGGCCCAGCATGAACGCCACCTTCCACCATCTTGGTCAGATGCACACCGAGGAACGGGAAGCGAGCATCAGGGACCGGGTAGATCAGCCCCTTGACAAGGTGCTTAGCCTCCTCACGGAGCTCAAAATACTCGCCCCTGAACGGGATGATTCGCGCCTCAGGCTTCAGCCCTGCGGCTGCAGCAATTCTGTCACTATAAAGCCCAGCGCAGTTGACGAAGTACTCGCCTTCGACAAGCCCGCTTTGGGTTGTGATGGACACCGAGGAGTGCGTCGTCGTGACCTTTGTGACCTCTTGGCCAAAACGGACTTCACCACCGTCAGCCGTTATCAGCTCGACCAGCTTCGCACAGACCCCCTTATAGTCCACGATGCCCGTCGTCTCGACACGCAAAGCAGCCACACAGGACACATATGGTTCAAACTCACGGGCTTCTTCGGCAC